>JBFMAP010000018.1:0-10238 GCA_040755655.1 Microcaldota archaeon | reverse complement strand
CCATAAGCGACGAAAGGAACCCCCTGCTGTGAATCTCCGATGCCACGCCCCCGTAGAACATCTTCCCGGTTTTCTCGTCGTATTCGAGTTCTACTTTTTTCATGCGCGCACTTCCATTCATTTCTTCCTTTGAACAGCAGGCACTCCTTCCACGAGCGCGCCAGGAGGCACGTCCCTGTTCACGAGCGAGCACGCGGAAACGACCGCGCCGTCCCCGACACGCACGCCAGCGAGAACAGTGGAGTTCATCCCTATCATTACATCCCTGCCTATTTTAGTTTTTCCCCTCCTCCACTCGCCGACCAGATACTCGTGCGCCACTATGGTCGCGTTGAACCCAATAACCGAGTTGTCGCCAATCTCAATCAACTCCGGAAAGAATATATCGAACGTCACCCCGAGGGCAACGGACACGTTCCTGCCGACCTTCATCCCCAGCGCGCGGTAAAGGAAATTCTTCAGCGAGAGGGAAGGGAGGTATTTGCAGATATAGATTACCAGGAAATTCACGACAACACGCAGCGGATTCCTGATTTTCCACCAGTACTGCAGGGAGTTTTTTCCGCGTGTTTTGAAAGTTTCCAAGCGCCTGTTTGGCATACGGCAATATGGACAATATAAATATTTAAATACTAGGAAACCCCTATTATAACCGTAGAATGCGCCGAACGCGTGCTTATGCCCGGAGGTGCTGATATGGTCATCCTTTTTCAAATTGGTACAGAGCTCAGAGAGAAACCAAAAGAGATGGTGAATTACGAATTCAAATTAATCTCGCTTGCCAACGACAGTATAAAAAACGAGCAGCTCAGGAACTGGACCATAGGCAAAATCTCGGAAATGAAAGGCCATTTTGGGAACACTGAAACTCTCAGCAAGGCCGGCGCGGCTCTGATTATGTGCGCCTCGCAACTAGAAGGCGAGTCCGCGGAGAAGATAAAGAACTTCGTTCTCGCCGCTGAGAAAGACATATCCAGCATGCTCAAAAAAACCCCGCCTGACATGGAGCGCTTCGCGGCAGACCTGAACCGTAGCCGCGCTGGCCAGCCCCCGACGTTCACCGGAAGCGTCACCCTCGCGGAGCAAGTGCCGCAGAAGGTTGAAAAACCGGCCGCGCCTGCAGAGATCGCGCCGCAGGCAGAAGCCGACAAGTTAAAGACGACAATAACCTCATTATCCCCAGCGCTCGACGCTTGGGATAAGTTCAAGAAGCAGGTTGAGGATCCAAAATATTGGGAACAGCAGGATAAGGAAGGCTTTCCAGTCCTCAAGGAACTTTTAGGAAAATTCTGGCACGCGCACAACGAACTCTCAAAACAAAGGGACAACCCAGAACTGCCAGAGGAGCAAAGGACCGCGATAAGCGAGGCTCTCAGAACGCTCGACGGCGCGCTTGGCTATATAGGACAGATGGACAAATTCGTAAAAGCTAAGAGTGACGCAAAGCGTCCAGAGAAAACCCGGGGTGCGTACACCTCGGCAAAAGGAATAATTCAGAAGATGGTTGACAATCCCGAACAGTATGGGTTTGAAAAAGGCAGCGCACTGCACAACCGGCTTTCAGAATCCTTGAAAAACGTCAGTGACGAACGCGCGAAAAGCGATACGGGCTATCTGTCAAACATACTCTATGACTGGGAATATCTGCTCGGCACAGGCGTGCCCACGCGAGTTTTTGGGTCGTATTCAACAGACACCGCAGAGTATTCTGAAACGCGCAAAAAAGAGGTACCCGTTACATCAACCTACTACCCCCAAGTCGCAGGCACCTACTACAAGCATGATGAAAACGGGCAAACGGTATACGACGCAGACGGAACCAGAACGACGTTTGAACTGACGTACAAGGACAGCCAAGGAGTGCACACCGGCCCGGAAGCTTACGGGAGGTCGATAATCAAGGTGCAGGTCGGCTCTCCTTCAAACAACTACCAGATGCAGACCGTCACGAATTACACCGTCAACAAAGATTCATCCGGGAACATAACCTCCATAACTTTCGACACCCCGCCGGAGGCAATGTCGTATATCACGCTTCTCTACGAACTCCCGACACCCATCACAACCACAATCATGGCCACGTATACGCAGGATCTGAGAAGCAGGACAACCACGGGGATCGGCTCCTTCCGTTTTTTCGTCGGCACGCGCGACTCGTTCCTCGGCTACACGAGCGGGCAGTGGCAGTTCGGCGAGAGCAGTGTGGACGTGGATTACACCATAACCACGCCAGACAAGCCACCGGAGCCAAAGAGGATCTCTAGAAAAATCGCAATCCCCACCTACCTGAACATAATAAACACGCGGAACCCTGAGAAGGGATTCACGGTAACAGAGCTCAGCCTGAACACGGCGAATGGGAGATGGGGTGTTAGAGACATCGCACACGTGGGCGCGACCAGCGCGTGGATAACAGACAGGGACAGGATCGACTCCGGAGTTTCGTTTGATTCCAACAAGAGGAAGGAAATATGGAATGCATGGACAAACCTGTGGAAGGACAGGGGAGCGATAACAGGCAGTTTTTACGGCAAGCATGCAAAGGAGTTAGTCCCTGGCGGGGAGACGCGTTCAGTAATCGGAGGCAAGGTAGCAAAACAAGCTCCAACCTTTGATGAACAGCGCAGACTTGCGCAGGCGCCTGCAGAGGAGCGCATGGAGTTTCTGGTATTCTCAAAGAGTTGGAAACTGCTTCGCGATGAGATAAACAAGGTAGCGGCAAAAGGCAGAAACACAAAGACCATAGACACGCCAGACCTTGCCACGCTCGTATACGCTGAAAAAACGCTCACAAGCGTTCTCAACACCTCGGTCCTGGCGTTCAACCTGATTTTCTCGAAAGAGGACAGGAAGGAGATGGAAAAACTGCTGGACACAGTAAAAGATCTGAGAGAAGAGGCAGGCTACAGGCAGGGGATGCTATCAAAGGACACCTCGCTCGTTCTCTATGAAATCGCAGGCGTCAGGATTGAGGCACACAACAAATTCGAAGAGATAAAGGCGAAACTCGGGCAGGCCGCAATCCCGCTTTCCGAAATAAAAACCATTCTCGATGACATAAAAAAGACAGAGGTGAAGGCAGAGGTCTATCTCCAACTCGAGAGGGAGTTGGACATTATAATCCCCGAAGAGATGGGAGAGAGGGGCACGGCAAAAAACACGATAAAGGGCTGGATAGCGGAGTTCAAAAGGACAAAAGGCGAGGGAACCCTTGAATTCGGGCTTAGCGACAAGGTAGAAGAGGTTATCGATAAACTTAACGATTATCTTTTCTATGAGAATGGAAAATGGACCGCGAAGAAGGATGAATCGCTGCTGCACTTTACATGTTTCAAAAAAGACGGCTTTTTCGACTCTCTCAAGAAGTATGCCGAGTCGTTGAACACACCAGAAAAATCAGAACTCGCGATGGCGTTCAGGGGAGAGATTCTGAAAGCAATCAGCGATCTGAACGAGCAGGCGAGCAAACCCGACGCAAGCGACGAACTCAAGGACGGAATATCCCACGACGTGGCGCAGTTGTACTACATCCTCAACGCGGTTGTTCCGCAGGGCGCAGTTGTCGAGGGCAAGTATTTCCAGAGGGACCTGCGCATAGCGACCGAGATGATGCTAAAGGAAACAATCGCAGGCGTCTTCGGCCCAGACTACAAGGTCATAGACGAAAAACTGCCTGCTGCCAGGAAGCAGTTCAGCGACCTTATGGACTACTTCATTGCAAACAACGTGACCGGTCTAAGAATGATGGAGGGATGGGTCAGAAAAAACGAGTTGGCTATAAGCACCCTCGGCCTCTCGGCGCGCGACTTTCTGCTACCGAAGATAAACAACAGGATAGAGGAACTCAAAAAACAGGGCATTGATGTGGGATACGACGATTCCATAACAGACGACAGGGATTTCGCACTGTTCTACCGCGCAGGCGAGGTTTGTGAAAGAAAAGGGGAACTGACCAAGGTGTGGGGCTTGGACAGGGACACAGGGCCTCTCAAAAGGGGCAAATGGAAGATTGCAGAGAAGTATTTCAAATGGGAGAGGCTCTCGCCGGAGCAGACAGAATCCACCTCCACTTTCGTTTTGTTCAAGGACACGCTTCAAGTAAAGGGGTTCTACCACGAACTCGAGGATGTCTCCAGATATCTCAGCGTCTCGGCGCTTGACAGGAAGTGGTTCTACATGGATGAGGACCACGTCGATATCGTTGGCTTCAACGCGTCCTTCGCCCAGGATTTGATGAGGAGGGAAGACTCGTTCGGGCTCGGGGCAATACTGGATTTGAAACTCCTCGGCGGGCTTTACAGGACAGGGTTCATGGGAAGCCTCATGAACGGCCTGCTCGAAGTCCAGGAGTATGGGATTGGAGACCCGCAGGTCAAAGGCACTGCGATAGCCCTCCACGACTCGCGCGCATCAGGTGAGAACAACCTCGGTCCCCTGATACGGGCGTTCACCGCGAGCTACATAAAGGACCCGGAGGGTTTCAAGCAATTGATAAGCGGCACCGCTAGGGCAGGGAGCCACACGTTCTGGGTTGAGTTCACCGAGGAGGCGACAAAGGGGACAAAGACGCCGGAAACCCACAAATATCTCGTCACCGTGAACTACGTGGGAAATTCGCTGGTTGTGAGCGCAACTGACGTCAAGAACATAAGCAAGGAGAGGTACGCGCGCCTTGATGCGAAAAAACTAGGCATGGTCAGCCTCGGCGGTCTTAAGGCCGCGCCGCAGATTGAGGCGAGCTACCGCACTGCGGAATTGTTCAAGCGCGAGGGGGTTCTGGGTGCTGGAATACGCGACGTCGGATGGACCGCGGGGCTGTTCACGTCCTTCTACAAAAAGGGCGAGGAGGGCAAGCTCAAACCCTGGGGCTCAGTTCGCTTCGGGGTCGAGGACTTCAGCCGCAAGGATGTCTTCCACAGCACGACGCTCAATTTGAACCTGGAGAAGATAAACAAATGGGGCAGGTACAACGTGGGCGCGACAAGGACGACGGTCGACCGCGTGGCCCCGCACAGGGAAGAAATGGGGCGGAGCATGTTCACGCTTGGCATAAGCCACCTGACGCATCAGAACCTTGGCGTTAGTTTGAGTTACGGGCCTGAGAAAAGAAAATACCTTGACACCGGCCAGTCTTTTACGAAAATGAACTTCGAGGGAAAGTTGAGCATAGGCGCCATAGGCTACATCAGATATATCCGCCATGCGTCTGAATCTGATGGCGTTATCAGGGATGACGGACACGGAGGCTGGAAAATCGAAGCCAATGTGGGCTTTTCGTTCTAACCCGCGTTCATCGCGTTCAGGCGACTGTCGCTATGATGTTGGATTGTTGGAGGTGTTCGGATGATAACAGGAGGAAAGATGGAATACGTCGAGGCGAAGAGGGACAAGTACGAGGTCGCGAAGGGGCTGTCGCTGAACATAACAATCGACGACATAGTCCTCAGCGACGGGGAGCTGGAGGTGAAATACACCTACATCGCGAACTACCAGGACGGCGTTGGCGAGCTCACGATAAGGGGCTCGGTGTTTGCGCGCGAGGAAAGCGAGAGGACGGATGCGATAATGGAGGGCTGGACAAGGACGAAGAACCTGCCCGAGGATTTCGTGGAGTCGGTCCTGAACAGCATCAACTACGCCTGCGGCGTAAATGGAATTCAGGTCGTCCGCGTGCTCGACCTCGCGCCGCCGATAGTAGCGCCAAAAATAGAACTTGCGAGGAGGGCGTAGCGCGCTTTTGTTATCCGCCGTTTTCTATTCCTCTTTTTCTTCCTTCTCCTTCTTCTTTCCGCCGCCGAAACTGTACCCTATGCGCAGAGCCATATTGCGATATCTTGAAAGCGGGTCTGTAATCTCTAACCTAAGGTTCACGTTTTTAATATCCTTCCCATACCAAAGTCCATAAGAAACAGATGGCTCCTCCATAAGCATTTTATGTAAAGCTAAGCCGAAGTCGTTTCCGAACTCAATGCCAAACCTGCCCCACCTCCTTTTATCCCCCCAAAAGCCGCTTTCCACTCCAAGCAAAGGATTCCCCTTCTCGCTGAACAACCAACCCGCCCGCACTACGAAATCCTCCTGTATGGGCGGAAGGTGATAAACGAACTGTCCACCGAAACTCCTCTTTTTCTTCCCTTTCCCCGCAAGTTCGGGTATCTCTGTTCCATCTGGCGCGGTTACCTTTTTCTCGGTCGTGGTCACGACCATAGTCCCCCTCACGCTCAGCCTGCGCATCAGTTCAGCGAAAGTGTTGTTCCCCTTAACGAAAGAAAAAGGCCCCAAATCGAACTGGTATATCTCGGTTTTTGGTTTCTTCAACTCGTACAAGTCAGTCTCACCATAACGCCCAAAGCTCCAGTCGAATTTTTTCGGCACGAACACATTCACCGCGACCTCCATTGGCGGTTCCTTCTCTCCAACTTTTGCTTCCTTCCCCCTTCCCTCAACAGTTAGGTCCGCCTGGCTTTTGCACTCCACCTCCTGCCCCAGAACTTTCCCCTGGTAAGCCACGGCGACCGCATACTCGCCTGCCTTAAATTTGTACTCGCCGCCAGCCTTACTGTTGAGTTCGTTTTTCGCAAGTTCAAACCTGTAATCGCCCTTGTCGTCAGTGACGATAGCCTTCTCGTAAACAGGCTTGTAGATTCCGTCGCTCATTTTCCTCAAAATAGCAAGGCTTATCGTCTGCCCCCCGCCTATGCTGACATCAATGTCCTGCATCTTTATTGAGAGATGGCCCTCGGCAACAAGCTTCTCCCTGGCCTCTCCCTCGGCAAACCTGCGCGGGTTCGTGCCGATGGAAATTCCGCACTCGAGCTTCGCCTCGACCTTCTCAGCCCCAACCTCGCCGACCACGTAATACCCGCCCATCTCCCTGAACCTTTTCTCGGTGAACATCGCGAGCCCCTGCGCGAACAGCCCGCTCTTCCTGCGGTTTTCCGCTATTGCGTTAATCTCTTCGTCTGTTGCTTTTGGGTTCTGCCTCCTAATCGCGCCCCGGTCCGAACTCGTTGAGAACGTCTCCTCGCCGCCGGTTTTTGCGATTTTCTCGAACTCCTCAACGCCCTTTCCCTGGCACGTGATGAACGTGAGCAAATACAGCAGAGCGGTCGCGCCAGCATCCCCGCCGCGGAGCGCAGCGCTTCCGTCCTCGAGCACGCGGTCCCCTTTTTGCAGGCTCGCGCCCTCGCCAATTGCAATCGCCTCCCCAAAAATAGGCATGAGATTCGCGTTCTCGAGTGCCTTCTGACCAATAAGCCCGAACCTGTCGCCAATTGTTTCTATCTCAACTTTCTTAAGCGCGCCCAGATATTTCTCAGCCCACCTCACGTATTCCAAATCGTCAGCGCGCAGCGCCTTGGAAGTTTTCCAGTCCTTCCCCTTTTCCTTGAGCGCAGCCTCTGCGCGCTCACCTGCCTTGTGCATTCCCACAAGGACGAACATCAGCATCTCGTTTTCGGTCATCCCCGCGTCCTTCATTTCCGAATAATGCTTTGCGAAATAATCCTGATAACTGACTGCGGTCATCCTGACCTGGTCGCTAACTTTCGTCGTGTACTGCCCCTTCTCTCCGGCTTTCACATTCTCGAGCGTCAAACCCTGCTTCGCAAGCGCATCAGGCAGTCTCCTCTCGGTTTCAGGCGCCTGAACCAATTTTTCTGCCACAGAACCACCCCTCACGATCGCGCATAAACGATGCTATACTTGCTCATCCGCGCCTAATATCTCTTTCGCTTTTGGGAGCATCCTCTTTCTTTTCTCCTGGTGCTGCTTCAGGTACGCGACGACCTTCGCGGCGATCTGCCTCTTGCACTCCCCGCACATCAGCGTGCCGCAAAGGCAGCCCTGCATCCTCTCGTTCAGCTCCCTGTCGTCCTCCTCAAAATGGAACGCGCACAGTTCTGCAATCACGCACTTATTCCATTCCGCGCCCAGCCTCTTCTGCTCCTCCACTGTCGCGCGCCCTCCGGTGAGCGCGTTCATAACTTTTTTCTCCGCAAGTTTCGGGTCGTCTCCGAGCGTGAGTATGTTCATCTGGTCGCGCTTGGACATCTTGAACTCGCCGTTGAGGCTCCTGAAGAACTTGTGGTACGTCGCGCCCGGGATTATGAATTTATACTCCGAGATGAATTTCTGCGCGATGTCCCGCGCGAGCCTTATGTGCGGGTCCTGGTCAGCGCCCACAGGCACCACGGTCATCTTAGGCCCCCCGAACTCCTTCAGTTGCGGAAGGAGGATGTCGCCTGCCTGCGTGAGAACCGTGAAATACAGTCCGATCGGCCTTTCCCCGTAAAGCGCCTTGAGCATCGCGAGCGTGACCTTTCTCGCGAATATGAACGAGAGCCTCATCACGTTGCCCTCGCGCGACTGCTTCCATATGTACGCGTTATCCGGGTCGAGCCCGAGCGCGAGAAGGTCTGCCACGTTTCCCACAGCGCTTTCCGCGCCCTCCTCAAGACTCAACCCATTGTCCTCATACGCCTCTAAGTCCGCAATCCCGTAAAAGACTTTCGCGCCGAACTCCTTCTGCAGGAAAATGAGCTCCTCTGCGGTCAGTTTGCTCCCGAGGTGAAAATCCCCGGTCGGCTTTATCCCGGACATCGCGGCGATGGGTTTGCGGTGCTCGTGCGCGCTCAAAAACTTGTCGAAATCCCTGTGCGCGAAGATTATCCCCCTTCTGAAAAGCCGGTTCTTGTTCTTCATCCGCTTCAGGATACCCTCGTCAACTTTCTGCATCCCGAACTCTGTGAAAAGCTTTTCGTAGTTTACGAGTTCGTTGCTCCAGGGGTCGATGGTGTCCATAAAACGACCTTACATCTTGTGTACGCTTATCCCGTCAGAAGCCAGTTTCATAAGATATGTCTCGCAACCGTGGATGACCCCGCGCAGTTTCACCACCTCGAGCGTCCTCTCCCTGCAGCCCTTAACCTGCATATAACCAATATGAATCAGCCCGTCGCTCAGGAACTCGATTCCGAATTTTGTTTTTGGAGTTTCCTCAACAGTTTCCGAGATTAACAGCGTTGTGCAGTCCCATCTCCTTATCTTCTCAATAAGTTTCAGCAGCCCCATCCTCCTCTTCTGCTCGTCCTCGAACGTGAGCGCTACCGGCGTGATCGAATCAATCACGAGCCTCCTCACGCCCATCTCGCGAATCAAATCGTGTATCATCGTCTCCTGCGAGACGAAATGCTCAATCTCGTAAGGCGGGTATTCTATGAAAAGGAATTTCTTCTCGTCCTCGAGTTTCTCCAAGTCCCATCCATACCTCTTCATGTTCCTGAACATCATCGTCTTGTGCTCGTCGAAAGAAATGCACAAGCCCGGCTCGTTCTGCTTCGTCGCGCCGAAGTAAAGGAACTGCACGCCGAAAGTCGTCTTTCCGCAGCCTGTCCCGCCGCTGATGGTTACTACGCTCCCGCGCGGAAGCCCGCCCTCAATAATCTCGTCCAGTCCCTTAATCCCGCTCTTCACTTTCGCGCTCTCCTTCCTGGACTCGAACTTCGCCGCCATCGCCTCGAGAAGTTTTCGTATGCTTTTCTCGCGCTCCGATTTTTCGCTCTGCGAAAAATGGACCTTTTGCGACTTCGTCGCAAATTGGTCGCTTAATTCGCGCTCCTTCTCAGCCTTGCTTTCCTTTGATTTTTTGTGCTCTGCCTTCGCGCTTTCCTCGCCCGCGCCCTTAGCCTCGCTGAACTCGCTCTTCTCCTTTTCGTTTTTATCGCTCATTCAATCATCCACGCATTAACTTCCTCGTCATTTATTTATATAGTTATTCGTTCTCGTGCGCCTCGCGCGCAGGCAGGAACTCGAGTTTGTATTCCCTGTAATACCTCAGCACCTCGTGCGAGCGGATGTGTTCTGCGAATTTTTTTCTCATCTCGTCAAGCAGCGCGCGGAACTCCTTCTCCCCGCGCGCCTGAACGTCTATCTCGAAGTCCGCGCCGCCCAGAACCTCGTTGTCATACACGACGTTCGGATGGCCGCGCGCATACGCCCTCATTTCCTTTAATTTCTCCGGAGTCATGCCCTGAAGTTTGAAATGGATTTTGTAATACTGCACGCCGAGCAAATCCAAATCGAACAGCGTGCGAAAACTCGCGATTACGCCCTTCTTCGCCATCGCCTTAATTCTGTTCTCCACAGTTTTCTCTGAAAGCCCTGCCTCGCGCGCAATCGCCACAACCGGGGCGCGCGCATCCTTCGCGAGCACCCGAAGAATTTTCACATCGCTCTCA
>JBFMAP010000017.1:0-10256 GCA_040755655.1 Microcaldota archaeon | reverse complement strand
GCCTCGCGGAGGAACGGGACGGTCCTCAAAATGAAGCCTATCGGCAGTAGGATGATGAAGAACGTGTCCTTCACGAGCGACAGGAAGAGTTTCTGGAACAGGAGGCTCGCCGAAATCGGAGTGACGAGAAACGCGAGCGTCTCGAACATGTAGCTCGCGGTGCCGTAGCCTGCAAATGGTGAGAAGCAGAAGAGCCCTGTGCAGCTCGGGACCGCGATGCTGAACGCGGCCTTCCTCTGCGCGCTCAGGCTTAGGTCGAAAAGGCTCTGCACAGCAGGGACCATCCTGCCCCACACCAAGCCGTGGAGGTACTTGTCCGAGACCTTGAACGGGTCGGCTCCTGCGATTCCCTCAGAGATGCTGCAGGAGAGCATCGCGAACGAAATCACGCCTCCGATTAGTATGCACGCGACTATGGTCTGGTAGAGCTCGCTCTTTGCCCAGAACTCCCAGTCCGTCCTGCGCGCGAACTGGGAGATCATGTAAACGAGCGCGACGAGGAGGAATGAGATGAGAAGGGCTAGGGCAATGAACGGAACCCAGTTCCAGTAATCCGACTGGAACGTGCAGTAGTACGTCAGCGCGGCCATTCGAACACCAACACCAATTCATCGCTGCTATCCGTTCTCATATGAACTCCGCAAGACCTGTGATTCTCGCCTCCCCGCCGAGCGCAGTTGAGAGCGAGCGCATCGCGGTCACGACTATGATCAGGTCAAGTATCGGAAAGAATAATGCGGCGACCATCGGCTGCATCATCCAAGGAACCGCGTCAGCGTAGTAGTCGAACCCGCTCGCGGCCACCTCCCCGACCCCGGGGTAGAAGACGCTCGCAATCATCACAAGAACGAAGGCAATTATTTCGATGAAGGCCCTAACCATGCTCCACACCCACATTATGATCGCGAGCAGGAAGCACCATGGGAACTTCCACCACTTGTCGCAGTATTTCGAGAACCTCGGGCCCTGGAACGCATCAGTGATGTCGCCCATGTCAAGCATCTTGAGCGGGAGCGCGCCCCAGTATTCCTCCCTTGGCATCTGCAGGACAGAGGAATACATCTCGCTGTTCATCACCAGCGTGAGCGGATAAACCACGTACGCGCCGATTGCGACCGCCATAATTGTCGCGCCCAATTTTCTCGTGAGCGTGAAGGAGCGCAGCACGATGCCGACGGGCAGGAATATCTTGAACATCGTTTCGGAGATGAACTGGAGCAGGACGAACTGGCCTATCATAGAGAAGAGCGCGAGAGAGAGGAGGTTCGAGCCCGTGTTTATTATATTTGATATTATTGAAAGCCCGTAGAACGGCGCGAACGAGAAGGAGAACCCAAGGAAAATCGGGAACAGCGGAATCACCGGTGGCACGACCGCGCCTGCCTGGCCCTCTGCCTCGGGCTTGGGGCACTGCTTTCCGACGCACGCGCCGAAGCCCGCGCCCCCTCCCAAATATTGGACGAGCCCTATCCCGAACTGCGCCTTCACGGTTTTTCCAAACGCGGCGAGAATGTCGGCTGACACGCGGTTGGTGTAGCCCTGCGCTATGCTCATATAATCCTCGCCGCCGACTGTCGCGAGGTCCTGGATGAGGGTGTTGAGCAGAAACACGAAGAAGATGATGCTTCCCACGAACCAGACCGAAACAGAGACCTCCACGAACTCCCTTCTCGCGTACGCGTGGAGCTCAGGGGAGTGCAGGAAGGAGGCGGCCATTATCAGAAGCGCGACCAGCATATAACCGATTATGAGCGCGATGAGCGCGAGCGGGACCCAGGCGCTCCAGGCGCTGACGGTCAGGGTGCTGCCGAGAATCGAGGAGGAGAAGTTCGTGCACGCGTTGTTGAAGCAGTACTGCCCTCCTGAGCACGGGCAGTCCTCGCAGCAGAAGGAGGTGTTTTCAAAATATGGCGCGCCGGGGTCGCAGGTCCCGTTGTAGTTGCAGCATGGTGAGACCTGCCTGGTGGCGCAGGAGCCCCAGCTGCAGTATTTCTCCATGCACATTTCGTTCGCAGGGCCTATGCACCCAGGCGCAGGCGCGCCGTTGATATGGACATACTCGCACTTGGAAGTTACCGCCTCCCCGGGGTCCCCTGTCCTCTGGCCGCTCAGGTTGTATAGAATGCATGTTTTGTAGCCGCAAACAAAAAGTTCGTAGCACTGGCACTGGGTGTCGTTGTACAAGCAGAAGGGCTTGTCGCCCCTCACGCAGGTGTTCGTATCCGGATCGCAGCGCTCGAGCGTGCAGGGCTCGCCGTCGTGGTTGCACTGGTCGAAATTTGATGAGAACAGGTCGCAGGGCTCTCCGAGCGAATATGACGGGGCCGCGAGAACCAGCAATACCAATAACAGCGTCAGTGGTTTTGGCAAGGGACACATTATCCGCGCACCAATAGTATTTCGTAGAAGTGTTTTAATCCTTTGCTACAGACTAGGCTCTGTAGAAACCCTGGCGCAGCGCAATTTGTTCGGCGACAAGCTTCGAGCGGAGCTCGAAGATGCGCATTTTTGCTAAAGCAAAAATTGCGCCACGCCGCGGTGCGAAGCGCTCGAGCGCTTCGCACTCAGCCCTCGAGGGCTGACCGGGCGCCTCGGGGCGCAATTTGTTCGGCGAACCGAACAAATGCGCATTTTTGCCACAGGCAAAAATTGCGCTCGCCGCAGTGGACGGTGGCGCTGCTGTTGATGATTTCTACAGAGCCGATTTCGCATTGTACAATAACTGAACTTTTGTGCACTAGAAGATGGAAAGCTTTTTATTCATTTGTGGATAATGTTATTCACTTTTGGATAAGTGGTTCGATGGAAGCGATACAGCTCGTCAAATACAGCGGCTCCCGCCAGCTGCTTGCAACATTGCTCAGGTTCCCCGACAGGCAATTCACGATAAACGAGCTTGCGAAGGAAGCCGGAGTGCCATTTGCATCGGCATGGCGCATGGTTAGAAGATGGGAGCCCGCGGGCATGATAGAAACCGGAAGAGTCGGGAAGAGCGTCACGGTAAAACTTCACAAATCGGAATATCTTGACGTTGTTGCCTCCCTGCTTAAGATAAGCGTGAGCCCGCAGGCGTTCACTGCGCGCGCCCTGAGAGATATGCTGGCAAGGGAGAAGGGCGTAAGACAGGCTTACCTGTTCGGCAGCGTGGCAATGGGTGAGGAGAAGCTCGCAAGCGACGTTGACGTTGCCCTGCTGGCTGAAAAAGGCTTCAACGCAAACCATTTGGTATTTGACGTGTATGAACGCTACGGCACGAAGGTGGTTCCGCTCGTCTTTTCGAGCAGGAAAGAACTTGATGTATTCATGAAGGACAAAAAAGGGGCGAGATTGAAATGAGCGATGTTCCGGAGCGGGCGCTGAAGGAGGCGGAAAGCTGGCTGGTTTCCGCAAAGCACAGCCTGGTTGAAGCCGTGGAGGACGATGCGAGCGCAAACGTCTGCTGCTCGCAGGCAATCCACGCGATAATCCGTGCCAATGACGCGCTTTCCCTGAAGTTCCTCGGCCACAAGCCGACCAGGCACGACGACGCCGCGATTGTCTTTGCAAAACTCGTTCGGGAGGGGAAGCTTCCTGTCAAAGCTGGGAGTTTCAAGGACCTGATAGCAGGCGCGATGAGGGATAAAAGCGGCGCGGATTACGGAAAGCAGTCGTTCTCGTATGAAGACGCGCGGGAATACGCGGAGCGGGCCGAGGAGTTTATCGCCATGGCAAAAGATGTTTTGAAAGTATAGGGATGGATTTTTAATTGATTCTGATAATAACAAATAGTGGTTTTATGCCACCATCCGTGAAAACTTATATCGCGGCATTGGCCCTGTTTTCTCTTCTTGCTCTCGGCTGCACCACGCAGCAGAAAAGCGAGGCAAACGTGGTGATAGGGGAAAACGCTTCGCGCGAGCCGACGCTGAAAGAGCTGATTGACGCGGTGGACCGCTCCTGCTTCTACGCCAGCGGCTCCGCGGTCGGCTCCGACTACGATTGCTTCGTGTGCATAAAAACGATTGCGGCTAATTACAATAACAAGGCACTTTGCGCGAAAGTGACGCAGTGCTACAAAGACGAATCTCGGCTATTCAGCCCTGAAGTCTGCGAGGCGGCCGTTGACGAGGAATCGCGCTAATCCGCTTTCATGCCTCCGGGATACCCTATCATGTATACGACAAATTCGCCCTTCAGGGCTCCGGTTCCTATTCTCATTTCCCGACACCCACCCCTTTGTAAAGTATGCATTACTAATGCAAAGATTTATATATTAGTAATGCACAGTATAAACTCATGATGCTGAAAGAGACGCTGAGAAGCGTGGTCAAAACGCAGGCTGAAGAGCTTGCCGCGTCCGAATACGGGACGGAGCGCGAGATGGTAAGCGAAATAGACCTGACGCTTCCGTTCGCAATAGTCATATCCGGCATAAGAAGATGCGGCAAAAGCACTTTATTGCGCCAAATAATGAAAAAGACAAGCAACCCCTACTACTTCAATTTTGAGGACCCGCGGGCAACGGGCTTCGAAGTCGGCGATTTCCAGAAGCTGGACGAGATTTTCAGGGAAGAAAAAGAAAGAAGCGATTTCTATTTCTTCGACGAAATTCAAAATGTTCAGAGATGGGAGCTTTTCGTCAGGACAATGCTCGACAGGAAAAAGCATTTTCTGATAACCGGCTCGAACGCTTCGCTCTTGAGCAAGGAGCTGGGAACCCGGCTTACCGGGAGGCATCTGAGGCACGAGCTTTTCCCGTTCTCCTACGCGGAGTTCCTGAGCTTTACCTCAAAGAAGGCCGGGGCGGAATCCTTTGGGGAATATCTGCGGAAGGGAGGGTTCCCGGAATACCTGAAGTATGGACGAAGCGAGATTCTGCAAGCGCTTTTCAACGACATAATCACAAGGGATATTGTCGTAAGGCATAAGTTGCGGAGCGCGAAAACAATCAAGGAGATGGCGCTCTATCTCATCGCGAATACCGGCAACGAATTCTCCTACAACGGCCTTGCAAAAACCTTTGGCCTCGGCTCGACCAACAGCGCGGTTTCCTTCGTCTCCTATCTGGAGGACAGCTATCTCCTTTTCACTGTCCCGAAATTCGATTACTCGCTGAAAAAGCAGTCGGTTAACCCGAAAAAGGCTTACTCCATAGACAACGGCCTGTCGACTGCAAATTCGGTTTCGTTTTCCTCTGACAGGGGGAGGGCGCTTGAAAACCAAGCGTTTCTGAACCTAAGGAGGAATGGGAAGGAGACATACTACTTCCGGGGCAGGGGGGAATGCGATTTCATAGTTAGGGAGAAGAACAGGATAAAGGAGGCAATTCAGGTATGCTACGAGCTGAACGAGGACAACAGAGAGAGGGAGATTGGCGGGCTGTTCGAGGCATTGGAGAGATTCGGTCTTGAGAAAGGATTAATACTGACTTACGATCAGGAGGACGAGCTGAAAGAAGCCGGCAAAAGGATAAAGGTCCAGCCGGTCTGGAAATGGTCGTTGTCGCGTTCCCACCATTAATCCGCAGAAACAGAACTTATTTCCCGCCACCCACGAGCGAATTCAGGTATTTCTTCCGGAGCGCGGGCGAGGAAAGCATCTTCGACATTCTTTATATTATATAACGGATAGCATTAATTTTGTATTTACGTAATATAATATTACGAAAAATTTTCTTTATACGATATAACGCAAAGCTTAAAAACTAGATATGCGTAATACGATATAACGAAAGGTGGCGAGATGACTACGCGCGAAGTTCATGACGAAAAATACAAAATGTTTAAGAAAGATGCTGAAAACGAGGCTAACTCCGTGCCAACGAAAATCGAGGCGTATTTCAACGCCTCTTTTCATCTTGTAGAACGAAACGCCGCTAAAGTAGGAGTTCACATACAAAAGCATCAGCTCCTGCGCTCCATCCTAGAAAAAAATCCATCTGTTTTCGGCGAAAATACCGAACACGTATGGAGGGCGTTTCAAGAGCTTGAAAACCAGATACGTCCCGGGCAGGTCTACGGAGGCTCAATCAACGGAAAAAAGCTCAAAAGAGCGAAAGAACTTTTTTCAATAATCGAGAGCATCTGCTCAAGTGGTCAGAATGATTCAAAATGAATTTCTCGATCTGGTGTTTGAGTTTGCGAAGGAATCGTCCAAGAGTCAAGTCGCGCAAGTGATTCTGTTCGGCTCTGTGGCAAAAGGAACCGCAGACAGACGTTCAGATGTAGATTTTTTAGTGGTGTTTGATACCGATAAAGACCAAGAAAAACTAAGCGATAAAAAAACGATTTCGCGTCTTGCGCTGGACCTAGAAAAAAAATACGACAAAAACATACAGCTCGTCCTTACCAATCGACGCTTTGACGCTCTTGACAGTTATTTCGTTAGGAAATGCCTGAAAGAAGGCATCGTCGTGTACGCCTCTCGCCCGATACTAAAAATTAAAGAAGAAATGCTTGGACCGTATACCATATTTTCCTACGGCCTGGCGAATCTGTCTCTTTCCGAGAAGATGAGGTTTAGGAGGGCTTTGTTCGGGCACAGAACAGAGAAAAAACAAAAAGGAAAAACATACACGAGCGAAAGCGCAGGCCTGATACATGAACTTGATGGCAGACACCTTGGTTCCGGGGCGGTGATGGTACCACAGCAAAAAAGTGATATCCTGAAAGAAACGCTCAAGCGCTTTGGTGTGGAATACACATCTACGGACGCATGGCTAAGCCGGGACTAACACGTCGTGCTCACTTCCCGCCTCCAACTAGCGACCAATTTGTCCCAAAGGACAAATGGTCCATTTTTCGCTTCCGCGAAAAATTGGACGCTAGGTATTTCTTGCGGAGCGCGGGAGAGGAAAGCATCTTCGACTTCTCGAGTTTTTCCTTTATCTCCTCAATGAGCGGCTTGCAGAGCGCGCAGTATTTCGGATACGGGTTCTCGAAACTCTCGTTCAGAACTGCAGCCGCCGAAATAAGATGCTTCAAGAACGGCCGGACGGACGCGAAATCTGGCAGCGAGAAGGAGGTTTCTGGAACCACTTAATGATAACCTTTATATATCTTTTTGATGAGAATAAATAGGTGATTCAAGTGGAAACGATTGTAAGACTCGATGGCATAGTCGAGGACGTGCTGAACGAGCTGGTGCAAACCGGATACTTCAAGACCAAGACCGAGGCTCTAAGGGCGGGGATTTTAGAGCTTGGCAAAGAATACCACATAATCGACGATTTGCGGGAAGACCTAAAACGGGCTGAGGAGATAGACCAGGGGATAAAAAGCGGAAAAATAAAGCTGGCTCCCGAGAGCGAATTCAGGGCCATAATGAAAAGGAAGAGGAGGGAATAGATGGATTTCTCTCTTGAATTCTCCACAATCTTCCTAGAAAAGCTCAGGAACCTGGACAAGAGCATCGCAATCGAAATAGAGAACAAGGTGGACAAGATCCAGAAGAACCCAATTCTGCCAGCCCAGAGAATGCAACACTCATCAAATTTTTTTCGAGTCTATGTGAGAAACTTCAGAATAATCTACAAGGTCGAAGAGAGCAGAGTTCTCCTCCTCGACATCATCAAGAGAAAGGAAGGCTACGGGAAGTTCAGGGGCTGATTCTGGTCAAGAAGCCCTTTCTCACTTTCCGCCCCCCACCAGCGACGCGAGGTATTTCTTTCGCAGCGCCGGCGAGGAAAGCATCTTCGACTTCTCGAGCTTCTCCCTTATCTCCTCGATGAGGGGCTTGCAGAGCGCGCAGTATTTGGGATAGGGATTCTCGAAACTCTCGTTCAGCACTGCCGCCGCGTTCAGCCCGCTGCGGAGGGCGAAACTTATGCCCTCGCCTGTGCTCGGGCTTATGAGCCCTGCTGATTCGCCCACCAACAGTATGTCCTCCCTCCCAAGCAGAATCTCGCTCTCGTGCCGCGGCCTTAGGATGAGCGACGCCTCGACCCCTTTCGCGGTTTCGATGCCAGTCTTCTCCCTCACTTTTTTCTTGAACATTTCAAACTTTCTCTCCGCATTCTGGATCTCGATGGCAGAGCCGACTATCGTTGAGGAGCGCTTCGGTATTATCCAAGAGTAGAAATCTGTTATTGAATTATCCAGTATGAACGATGCAAACTGGTCCGGCCTCTCGACCTCAGCGCGCTCCTGAATCGCCAGGTACTGGCTCAACCCCAAGAATGGATTGAGTTTTCTCCTCACGAACGCAGTGGGCCCGTCCGCGCCTACAAGAAACCTAGTTTTAACCGTTTTCTTCTCGTCGCCCTTAACTACTATCTCCAAACCCTCCTTCTCCTTCCGAAAATCCAGCAGCCTCGTTTCCGATATGAAATCCACGCTGCTCTGCCTCATAAGGTCGAACATCCATGCGTCGAACCTCTCGCGCGACACGTTGAGGAACTTGCGTTTTGTTTCGATTACATCGTGGTTGTCCCAATCAACGTACCTCAAATCAAGCTCCCTGGGCATTGTAAATATAAACGCTGGCGGCTCCAGCTTCTCAATTACGCGCCTCGTCTCCTCCACGAGCATGCCCCCGCACGGCTTGCTCCGCGGGAACTCCGCGCGGTCCAGCACGAGGACCTCGTACTCGCCGGAGAGATGGCGCGCGGTGAAGCAGCCCGATGGCCCCGCACCCACTATCACGACGTCGTAGAAATCCTTTATCTCGGCGGTTGTTAATTCCTGCATAATATCAAACGTTAATTTACCTCTTTAAATAGATAAAACTTTCTGTCGAATACATCCGTATGCAAGAGCTGGCAATATTCCTATGGTCGATAATGACCTCATTTGTCTCTGTCATGCTTGGAATCGGCGGCGGAAATTTCAATGTCCCATTCCTCACCCTCTTTCTGGGAGTTGATTTCAAGAATGCGGCAACCGCCTCACTTCTCACCGCCTCGCTCGCCTCGCTTTCCGCGAGCGCGTACAACCGCAAAAAGAGGGTAATAGACTACAAAACCGCTTTCGTCCTCGTGCCCCCGCTGATTCTCGGCGCAGTCGTGGGTCCCTTCATCCCGCTCCCAGCAAGATACCTTGAAATACTTTTTGGCATAGTTGTGCTCGCATTTGGGATAATAACGAGAATGGGCATTAAAATAGGGCTATTCCACTCCAGATTTGGAAAAAAAGAGATGATCCTTCTCGCGTTTTTAATTGGTCTACTCGCGAGCATGATAGGCATAGGGGGCGGAATAATAATAGTCCCGCTCCTGAGCATCCCACTCGCGATGCCGATGAAGAAAGCAGTCGCGACAAGCACCTTCATCATAATCTTTACGACGCTAACCGCGTTCATCTCTCAGACCTTAAACGGAAACTTCGATATTAGTGTCGCCCTTCCCATGGCGTTGCCAGTGATTTTTACAGGATACGTGGGCGCATACTTCATGCACAACAAGATTAGGGACGAGCACCTGAGGAAGTTCTTTGAGCTCGTGTTAATACTCCTTGCTGGCGGTATGCTTTTCAGGGGAATTCTCGGATAGTTTTTAAAAATACGCGCGTATAAATTTATGATGTTCCGAAGGTAGTTTTATGAGCGAAGAATTATATACGCTTTACGAAAAATCAATAGAAAATAACCTAAAATATCTAATGAAACTTGAGAAGGAATTAACACACGAAACCAACATGAACAGTGCATTTTCTCACTTGCTATCTCTCTCATCGAAAAATCTTGCTAATAAATGGCGTTCCGGAGCAAAATATCTCCGTACGAGATACGCGAAACAAGCGATACCAAACTATCCAGATGACGTTTTGATGCTATTAATATCGGTAGACGCTTCCGTTAATCTTCTTGAGGATATCCTAGATGAGACGCTTTCAAAGGAACAAAAAGGCCTTTATCTTGTAGAACTTATCCGTGTCCTATCTATGCAAAACAGTTTTAATTTATCCAAAAAACTGCAAAAAATAATCTCAGATTATTTCAACAAGATAATCTTCATTGCGGGTTCTGAAAATTTCTTATACCCACAAATCTTAAACGAAAAAGATGAATCCAAGCTTTTTGAACTCTGTACGGCGTCTTATTCTTGCAGAAGTCTTGATATGGACATTTTTGTTGAATTGCCTCTAACAAAAAACAAACATACGAAACAAGAAATAAATTCAGCGCTCATCGCCGCAAGGTCATTTCGTGTTATCAATCTAGCAAAAAAAGACATTGCCGATCTGCCCCATGATTTACAATTTAACACAACGACTCCAATTATGGTTATGAAGCAAAGGAATCTCCCAGTAAAAAATTTTATAGACGCGCTTTACTCTAAA
>JBFMAP010000016.1:0-10297 GCA_040755655.1 Microcaldota archaeon | reverse complement strand
AATTGATTTTTTCTTTTTTATTTTTCTATTTTTTATTTCCAATTTCCTATCGCTGTTGCTATCGATTACCCAAAATAATTCTTCAAGCTCTGCTGCGTTCCTAACATCTTCAAGTCGTCCTCACTGCAGCCCAGCTCCTTGAGGATTTTCATCACAGCAGGGAGAACCTGGTGCGCGATGTAATAATTCGCATCATAGTCGCGCGCAGTATCCGCCAGCTCCGCCTTTTCTGAGATTGTTTTCCCTGTGCGCGTGATTATGTAGCTTATCATCGAGCCCTCCTCGAGAGGGAGCCCTTTCGCTATTGCTTTTTTCGCAGCCGCGAGCTCCGGGCTTATTATATCGTATTTGTCTATCCTTTTCCTGAGCTGCGTGTAAATCACGAGTTTCTCAAGCGGGACTTTTCCTGAGCGCAGTTCCTTTATCGTCTCGCGCACAATCTCCATCGCCTTCTCCCTGCTGCCCTCCTTCAGAATCGCCTCGAGAACGCGCTGCTGCGTCTCGCGCGCAACGCGCGACCAATCGCGCCTCACGAGTTCGAAACCCCTTATCTTTATACGCCCATCCTCGCCGATGAGCGCGTACTTCTTCTTCGCGCCCACCCCTGCCTCCCCTTTTTTCGTTACGAACACGCCGCGCGTGTAGAACCCCTCCAACTCGAGTTCCATTTTCTCAGGGAGCTCCCTGTTTATCTCATCCATGAATCGCAGCGCGTCCTCCTTTTTCTTGTCCCCGAGCAGAATGAAAATCCCGTCCGTGTCTATGTAAAGCACGTTGAACCCGCTCTCCTCTGCCTTTCTCGCGGTTTCCAAAATGTAATGCCTGCCCCAGGCGGTCACGCTCTCGCCAGCCTCCTTCGAATACCAGCGCGAGCGCGCGTACGCCAGATATCCATAAAAACTGTTCGAGAGGATTTTAAGCGCCTGCGAGCGCGCGAAGAGCTGCCTATATTCCTGCGAGTCAGGCTTGAGCGCGTGGAGTTTTCTCTTGAGTTCCGCGCGCCTCTCCGTGAGTTTCTCGAGAACGGAGGGAATCAGCCCGCGCCTGCTCTGGCAGAAATAACTTCCAGTGGGCGAAACGTGCGCGCGCGCCTCGCCGGGTTTGCAGCATTTGCAGTTTATTGTTGATGGGTCGATGTTGTGGGAAACGATTATCGAGGGATACAGCCCGCGGAAATCAAAAACGGCGATGTTTTCATAAATGCCTGCTTGGGGGAGTTTCACGTGCGCGCCCTTTATCATCGTGAGCGAGCGCCTTCTGACCTCCTCCTCGCTCGGCTTGTTCGGCACCAGGGTGTTCGCGCGGTGCGCCTCGTTGATGAGAAGCATTTCAACGAGCTGGCCTGTGGTCGCGCCGCACACGTCGAAAAGCGGCGCCTTCACTAGTTTCGCCATCTCAATCTCGAGCGGTAGAACGCGCCTCGCAATCTCGAGCGTCGCGAGCGCGTCATTGAGCGAATACTCCGCGAGCTCTCCTAATTTTTCCTCATCGTCCCACATCCTCCAGATGTCAACTTTCTTCACGCGCAGTTTCTTCTCGCCTGTCATCTCCGCGTACGCGTCCCCGAGATTGAATCTCGAGACTTTGAGCGCGCCTATGAGCCCTAGAAAACGGACCGCGGGATAAAGGTCGATGTGGATTCTCCCTTTCACGCGCGCAAATGTGTTCAAGCCCCTTCTCATTATTTTGAAACTGGAGCCGTCCCTCCCGAGCGCGAGCCTTGTTTTCAGAACCTCCGCGCGCTTTTTGAGGTATGGGAGGTCGAAAACAGCGGAGTTGTAGCCGACAAGAAGCTCGGCGTCCTTCTTTTTCACGAGCTCACAGAACGCCTCGAGCATTTTTTTCTCGTCGCTCACGCTCGCCACGAATTTCTTGTTTATTTTTTTGTAGGTTATGACACCGCACTCAGCAACATCGCTACCCTCGCTATCTCTCGCGCGCCTTTCCTCGCCCTTTTCGCGCTCTCCGCCGTTACCATTCTCGTTGGCATAACTCACCATAATTGCTGGGTCCTTTTCAGCGCGCGGGGTGCCGAGCGGGTTGTATGTCTCGATGTCAAACGCGAGCATGTTAAATTTCGGAGCCCACTCGCGCTCTCCGATTATTTTTCTTATGTTTTTTCCCTCGCGCTCAACCTCCAGCTCGTTCATCGGCGTGAGATTCTTGTCTATGAGGTACCGGCGCGCGAACGGGATGTTGTGCTCGTAGATGGTTCCAACCTGCTTTATCCTCTCGCGCAGGATGGGAACGTGGCGCGGGTGGAAACAGAAAACTCGCAAAATCTCTTTTTCCTCGCTCCCGACAAGTCTGCGCACGCGCTCAACCCTCTCGACGCGCACCTCCTCGTTTTTTTCTTTCACAATCAATTTCTCAATCAGTTTCTGCGCCTCGTCCAATATCGGCGAGTCCACGTAGAAATAGGGCTGGAAATTCTCGTCGTAAAGGCGGAAAAACCTCCTCCTCTTCATAACCAATCTGATAACCGCCTTCTTTCCGCGCGTGACGTAGTCCGCCTCAATGAGCGCCGCGCGCGTCCTCGATGATTTCATGGGATAATTTCGTGAGGGAGGTTTAAAATTAGTATCCCGCGCTGGCGAGGGTTTGGATTTTCGTTACAAATGTTTATAAACATGGCCGGACAGAAATTAGCCAAACGGATAGTGCGTATGATAAAACGAAAACGGGGTGAAAAAAGATGGAAAATGCAAAAGGGTGTTTGATTTTCCAGGATGAAGGAAAGAAAGGAAGGTGTGGGGTTCTCTGTCGGCGTAACTACTTCTAGGAAGGAGTTGGCGAGGGGAAGGGGCAGGCCGGGTTTTCTGAACGAGGCGCAAATCCAATACGCGGTCGAACTTTATCTCTATGAGTCCCTCAGCGTGCGCGACATCGCTGATGTGCTCGGCGTGTCGCATATGTGTATTTGGCGCGCGCTGAACAAACTCGGCGAGAAGGATGGGAACGGCGGCGATGGACAGGACGGACGCGAGGAAGCGGAAGAAGTGATGGTGGTTCCATGCAAACGCTAGTCATCCTGCAAAAAAGACGGAACCGCATCGAAAAGCTGGAAAAAGCCCTGACAGAACTCCGTAATGTGAACACCTGGCACTTCAGCATTAGAAGTTATGACGCGCATGAGAGAGAAATAAAAAGACTCGAGAGCGAGTTGGAAAAAGCCAAAAACCTGCTTGAGGCTCCTGATGAAATAAGAAAAAACGTCGGCAAGGTGCATCCAAACGGGGACGAGATAACGTACGAGGGGATTCCGAAGATTCCCAACAAACTAGGACCGCGGGAAACGAGGCATGGTAAAAATTGCTATCTGACGAAGAGCCCTGGTGCATATCCACTGCCATTAGTTGAGATTCATAGAAAAACTACGAAAACAGAAAAAGAGGCTGAGTGGCTTCCTGAGGGCTATAGTGGTGGATTTTAGTAAAGTTGTGTTGTGTGTTACTCCACTTTCTTTTTTATCACGCAGATTTCGCCCAGGCTCACGCGGTTGTCCTCTGTCTGCTGGCGCGCGTACTCCTCGAGCCTCTTCGCCTTTTCCTCCAAGAGTTTCTGCTTCTTCCTCGCGAGCGCGCCCTTCAGTTTCTCCTTTCTCTTGTGCTCCCACACCGCGTCCTTTAACGCATCCATCTCGTGCTCGATTTCCCTTATGCGCGACTTCACGCGGCTGTATTCCCCCTCTATCTTCTTGAGGTCCTCCTCAACATATCCAGCCTTCCTGTGAACGCGCTCCCTCTCAATGGCTTTCTTGAGTTTTTCCTCTGTCGCCTTTATCTTCTTCATCATGTCCCTCTCGTGAGTGAGGGTGAGCGCCTCTGTGGCTATCCGGAATTCAAGCTCGTCCAGTTCTTTTTTCAGAAAACGCGCGGGCGGGAGGCTTGGCTCGTCTTTTCTGCTGGCTATAATATCTTTAATTGCCTTTAACTCGTAAGATTTATACTCAAATCTGTTTTCTATCTTTTTAATCTGGTTTAAAAGCGAAAATCTCTCTTCTTTGAGCTTATTCAGCCTGGAATCTAGCTCTTCTGGGGTTTTTTCCGCAGGAATGGCTTCATTCACCTTATACCCTCCGAGGATAGAAAGGTTTATATTCACCACCATCTTATAAAATACTTGCTTTTATGCTCGTCTTCTGAGGACTGCCTTATGGCAGTGAAACTGGTCGCCTTGCCAGCGCGATGAGCGCTGGCCTAATTTTATTATATGTTTACCCCGAAAACCTAGTGCGATTGATATGATTGAGATCAGAGGCGACGAGGGCGAAGGTGGCGGCCAGATACTGCGCTCATCCATCGCGCTCTCCTGCATACTCGGCGCGCCCATAAGGATAACGGGAATACGCGCGCGCCGGCCCAAGCCGGGAATGCAGTTGCAGCACCTCACAGGCGTGAGCGCCGCCGCGAGCATCAGCGATGCGCATGTCGAGGGGCTCGTGAAGGGCTCGAAGGAGCTCGTTTTCGAGCCGCGCGGGATAATGCCAGGCGCGTACAGTTTCGATGTCGGGACTGCAGGCTCTGTAACGCTCGTTCTCCAAACATTACTGCCTATTTTCTGCTTCTCGAAGGGAAAGTGCAGCGCGCGCATAACAGGCGGCACGCACGTGGCGTGGTCGCCTACCGCGCATTACATGGAATTCGTCCTCCTGCCCACGCTCGCGCGCATGGGCTTCCGCGCGAAATTCGAGATTAAAAAATTCGGCTGGTATCCTGCTGGCGGTGGGGAGGTGTTTGTTGAGACAGAACCAACAAACTCGCTCAAACCGTTCGCGCCGAAAGAGCGCGGCGCGCTGAAACGAGTTTTTGGTGTTTCATGCGCTTCCAATTTACCTCCTCACGTTGTCGAGAGGCAGGTCGTGGGCGCGAAGCGTGTTTTTCCTGATGCTGGTGTTGTTTGCGATTCGCGGGAGGCGCTATGCCCTGGAAGCGCGGTAACAATATGCGCGGAGTTCGAGAACACTGTTCTTGGGACATCCTCGCTTGGCGCGATAGGGAAGCGCGCCGAGAAGGTGGGCGAGGAGGCAGCGAACGAGCTGAAAAAGGAGATGGGCAGCGCCGCGCTCGTGGACAAGCACTGTGGCGACCAACTACTCATTTACATGGCGCTCGCGCGCGGCTATTCCTCTGTCCGCGTTTCCGAGATAACCGCGCACATGAGAACGAACGTCGGCCTCATCGAGCAGATGGCAGGCGTTATGTTCGACATCGATGAAAAGGAAAGAAAAATAAGCATCGAAGGAGCAGGAATAGTCCGATAGAAAGGTGCGAAAATGCTGAGTCTCAACAGGGCAGGGGTTCTGGCGGCAGCGGTCGTCGCGTCCATAATCCTGTATTTCGGGGGCGCGGAATCATGGAGGTACCTTCTCCTCCTCCTTGTGTTTCTGGTTTCTGGCGCGTTCGTCACGAACGTCCAGATTGAGAGAAAGAAATACTGGGGTCTTTACGAGGGCCAGCGCAGCGGTACTAACGTGATTGCGAACGGGCTCGTGCCAACGCTCGCGTGCGTTTTTGCCGTCTACGAGCCGGTTTGGGAATTTGGGTTCATCTGTTCAGTTGCGGCGATAACAGCGGACAAGTTCGCGTCAGAGCTCGGCACGCTCGGCGCAGAGCCGATATTTCTTCTCAATTTCAAAAGGGTCGCGCGCGGCTCATCCGGCGCGGTCAGCACGCTCGGCACGATGTCCTCCTTCTTCGGCGCGTTTCTCATCGGGCTCTCGGCAATGCTCATTTTCGGAATCAGTTTCGAGCGCGCGCTGCTCGCGACTGCGATCGGCGTGTTCGGGAATTTCATTGACAGCGTGGTTGGTGTTTTCGAGACGTTCGGGTTCGGAAATAAGGCGACAACAAACGTCATCTGCTCTGCAATCGGCGCGCTCGCAGGCTATTATGTGACGTTTATATAACTGGGTAGAGTTTCGAGAGCGGGTCGCCGAAAAGAACGAGGAGGAGAAGAGCGACGAACACGTGCGGGAGGAGCGCTGGCAGATTCTTGTAAATGGGGTATTTTTTCAGTTTCAGTTTTTTCAATTTCTGGAGTTCAGGCGCGCTCAGCAGTTTGTGCAGTTTGTATCTCGCAACAGTTCTCTTGCTCATCATCTCGAGCGCTAGCACATCCTCCTCGTCGATTTTTTTGAATGGGACCCACTCGACCAGATACGCGCGCGCGATGTGCTCCTTGAAGACAGCGAAGAACGCGCTCGCGAGGACTACGAAGAACACGAGCGCGAGGAGAAGCGGCGCGAAAGGGAGGATTGAATTCACTATCCAAAGAATCGCACTGTACGCGAGTATTATGACGAGCGCTGAAGCCGCTCTCAATTTATTTATCCCTACCATTTCGCCCAGCGCAATCGAGGCAAAAACCCGCGGCGCGTATAGAAGGAACATGTAAAACGTAAAGATAACCCCGGAAACTAGGAAAAGGGGGAGCACGAACGGATAGATTGGCTGCATTGCCTGCGCAGGCGCGAGCAGCGGTTTCGGCTGCGTGGGAAGCAGCAGTGCAATCGCGATGAAAATGAGTATGTCCGCGCCGCCGAGTTCGCCTGCGCGGTAGAGAGGATAGCCTATCAGCGCAATCACGAACGCAACCGCGAGCGCGCCGAAAATCACGCCGACATTCAAAGTCGCGAGATTCGCGAGAACGCCCGCGGCAACGAGCGAATAAGTGAGCCAGTCGGGTATGTTCCTGTTATTCGTGTAGTCAAGGTAGGCTGCGTACCCCACGCCCACGAGAGCGGCAAGAACGCGCGCAGTCTCGAACTCCATGAGGGGGTTACGCGCGAAAAGAATAAAAAAGAATCAATCACCAGAAATCGCTCAGAAACCCGTGCCTTACTCCGACGACGTCCAATTCCGCGCACCTCGCCCTGCACCCGAGAACTTCGGAAACGCTCGGTTTTGTTCTTCCATCATCCCCGCTCACGAACTCCTTCACGTATGTTCCAGCGCTCGTTGTGATTTCCAGTTCGAACTCCCTCGCGCCGAGAGGGCGCGCGCGGATTTCCTTTATTTTCCTTTTCCTCACCCTGTCCGCGCGGCGGTGCGCGACGCGCGTTGGCGTCCGCTGGCGGATAACCGCGCCTGAAAGCGCCTCGATGCGCGAGAGGTCTTTTTTTGTTATTTTTTTGTCCGCGATAACTTTCATGCGGTATGTTTTGTCAGGGCGCGCGTTCTTCAGCATCGCGACCTCCCAGGCGCGCGCGGACCTCAAGCCAAAAACCTCGACCTCGCCGCGCGACGCAAGATGGATTTCGCGCGCTGCGGGCGCGAGGTCTATGTTTCTTCTTTGGGGATTAGTTATCTCGATGATGAATGGCCTTCCCTCGCCGAGCATGCGCGCGTCTATGTCCTCGCGGCCGCACCCGTGCAGTTTGAAACTTTCTCCGCGCGCCTGCGCGCACAAAACCTTTCCAACAATTTCCTCAATCGAACTTTCGTAGTAGTTCGGCATTTTGTTCTGCGGCATCCCGCGCGAGAGTTTTGTGTACCTGCCGTAAACGAACAGAGGGTTTGCGCTGACTGACACGCGGTTTTTGTTGAAATCAAAAAGAAGCAGAACATCCGGCTCTTCGCGGCTGACGCGCTTTTTCAATTTCTTCTCGAGGCGCGAGCCTATCAGTCTGTTTATTTTCTGCTTAGTGCTTCTCGCTGAGCGCGCGATGCCGTTTCTCTCCCAGAGAAGCTCTTCTTCGGCCTCGATTTTCGCAGGCAAAATTGAGCCGACAACGAAACTGGAAAACTCAAGCCCGCGGAGTTCGCGCGCTGCCTCCTCCAGCATTTTCTGGATTTGCCCCCTCAGTTCATCATTCATTTCTTCTTCCCCTTCTGTTTTTTCCTGTAATCCTCTATCGCCGCACGGAGCGCGTCCGCGGCGAGATTGGAGCAGTGCATCTTTATCGGCGGAAGCCCCTCCAGACCTCCGGCGACGTCGTCGCGCGTTATCCTCACCGCCTCATCAAGTGTCTTCCCCTTCGCGAGGTCTGTTATCATGCTGCTCGTCGCTATCGCCGCCGCGCACCCCATCGTCTTGAACTTTATGTTCGAGATGCGGTTGTTTTTCACTTTGATGTAGAGTTTCATCACGTCCCCGCAAATAACGTTGCCGACTATGCCGACGCCGTCCGCATTCTTGAGCTCGCCCATGTTGTGCGGGTGCTCGAAATGTTGGATTACCTTTTCAGAGTACATGAAAACAACTCCAAACCAACTACGCGCTCACACGCTCGTGCTCTTCCTAGCGTTCGTTTCCCTCGCCGTGCTCATGCACGCCCTCGTGCCCGTACCCCTCGCTGGGCTTGAATTTCACTCCCTTTCCGAGCGGGGACATTTTCCTCAATTTTTCAACAATCGGCGGAAGAACATCGAGCAAATAATCAGCGTCGCGCGCAGCATTCTCTCTCCCGAGAGTGAGCCTGAGCGAGCCGTGCGCCTCCTCTGGGGAAAGCCCGAGCGCGAGAAGAACGTGCGATGGTTGAAGCGAGTGAGAGGAGCACGCCGAGCCAGTTGAAGCGGCGATTCCCTTCGCGTCCAGATAAAGAACCATCGCCTCGCCCTCTATGTAGCGGAACCCGAAGTTCGCGTTGTTCGGCAGTCTTTTTTTCGGATGCCCGTTGAGCCACGAGTCATCGATTTTCAGCAATTCCGTTATCATCTTGTCGCGCAGGCGCGTGAGCCTCTCTCCTTCTCTTTTCATCTCCGCGCGCGCAATCTCCGCTGCCTTCGCGAAACCAACTATTCCGGATATGTTCTCTGTTCCCGCGCGCATATTCCTCTCGTGGTTCCCGCCGTATATGAGCGGCTCGAGCCGCGCGCCTTTTTTCACGAAAAGCGCGCCGACGCCTTTTGGCCCGCAGAGTTTGTGCGCTGACATCGAGAGCAAATCAACGCCGAGTTCGCGCACGTCAAAAGGAATTTTTCCGAATGTTTGAACTGCGTCTGTATGGAATAAAATCCCCCTCTCGCGCGCAATCCTCCCAATCTCCATTATCGGCTGAATCGTTCCGATTTCGTTGTTCGCGTGCATTATCGAGATTAGAATAGTGTCTTTGGTGATTGCGCGCTCAACCACCCCGGCATCGACGATCCCGTTGCGCGAGACTGGCGCGTATGACACTCTGAACCCTTGCTTTTCGAGGTATTTGCACGTGTTGAGGACCGCCGGGTGCTCTATCGCAGAAGTTATTATGTGGTTTCCTTTTGAGCGGTACGCGCGCGCGGCGCCAACCAAAGCCAAATTGTCCGATTCAGAGCCGCCGGATGTGAAAATGACTTCCTCCGGGCTTGCATCGAGCGCGCGCGCTATCGTTGTTCTTGACTCATCGAGCGCTTTTTTCGCCTCCCTCCCGAATCTGTGCGGGCTTGAGGCGTTGCCGAAAAATTTCAGGAAATAAGGCCTCATCGCCGCAAGAACTTCCGGCGCGAGTGGCGAGGTCGCAGCGTGGTCCATGTAAACGCGTTTCATAAAATCATCTTCTGATTCTCAACGCCTGCGCGCGCTTCGCGTGTCCATGCAAATGTAACATTCGCGCGGGTTCGTCATCTCCTTGTGCATTTTACAGAGGCTCCTGGACCTGCGCGCGATTGCGCATATCCCGCACACCTCGTACATCACGTCGCACTCGTCCATTTTTTTCCGCGCGATTTTCTTCGCTAGTTTGGTTATCTCCGCGCGCGTCTTCTTGTCAAGTTTTATTCCCTTTCCTCTTTTCCTGCTCAGGTACTGAGAAACTGCCGCAGGAGTGAGCCCAAGCGCGAGCGCTATTTTCTTTTGCGGCATGCCCAGTTTCACGAGCTCGCGCGAGAGCGCAGAACTCATCGCGGGCAGAAGGTACCAGTAAACCACTTGGCAAGGTGCTTTCATAAATTAACACCAATGATTAACGATTGTTAAGTAATATATTTAAACCTTGCGGTGTGATTGGTGGTGTGCGGCCGGCTACTTCCTCACTATCTCGACGTGCGGATAGGCGATATCGATTCTCTTGGTTTTCCCAAATGCCTCAAGTATTGCCTCTGTTATCTGCGTGTTCACCCCGCGCCTGTTCCTCGCCTCCACAAGATATCTGACCGAGAGGTCTATTGAGGACGGAGCAAGCACGGTGTACGTGTGCGGCACGGTGTGCCTGTCCCTGAACTTCAGCCTGTACTCCCGACTCTCGTAAAGAAAGCGCGCGGCGTTTCTCATCTTTTCTCCGACAATATCGGTCGCGACATCCTCCATGATTTTTTTCGCGCGCTTCCAGTCGCTCTCGTACGTGACTGAGACGGTTACCTCATCCCAGAGATACGGG
>JBFMAP010000015.1:0-10899 GCA_040755655.1 Microcaldota archaeon | reverse complement strand
AATCGTATTCGAACCGTGCTATGTGCAGTACGTCAACCAGCTGGAGATGAGCGGATACGAGATAAGAAAAATAAAGAACGTGTGGGAACTCGAGCAAAAAATAACGGAAAGCACGGTGGCAATACTCTTTATTGACCCAGATAATCCAACCGGAAGGGTTGCAGATTTGCGGGAGGTGGAGGAAATCGTAAGGGTTGCCTGGAAGCATAAAATACCAATAATCTGGGATAGGATATACATGGATCTCACGCACGACGGAAAGCCGCCCGTGGACATACACAAAATAAACCCGCGCGCAGCGATTATCACCTTCTATGGCCTCGCAAAGATGCAACTACTCACAGGGGAAAGGATGGGCTTTATAATCGCGCAGGGGGAAGGTCTCGAGAATTTCAAGGTCGGGATGCTCAACTGGACGAGCGCTAAACTGGGCGCACCGCACGGAGGGCAGTATGCGGCATTTGTGAGTCTTACCGACCCGCGTATGGAGGAGAACAGAAAAGCCATGAACAAGGAGCTTGGAGAGAGAGCGAAAATTGTCATAGAAGGGACTAGAAAGGCTAATGCGCTTATAAAAGAAAAACATCCTGAGCGTTCACTCGAACTTTTTGAGGACCCGAAGGGCGCCTTCTATGCGTTTTTTGAATTCAAAGGACCATGGAAGACGGGTGATGAATTCGCGTGCGAGCTGATGGAATACTCGGCGAAGGAGAAGGACAAAAAATTCGTCGCCGTGGCCTCTGGAGTACCATTCTTAAAGAAGAAAGGGTTTAGGATAGCTATGCTATGCAAAGAGGGAGATGACCTCGGGCTCGCGATGGAAAAAATTGGAAGATTTATGGCTAACGCTTGAAGGAGATAATGTTTTCAGTCCTGCTCCTTGTGCTCGTGGCGCGTGCCGTGAATCACTTTCCTCCTCAATCCCTCGCGGGAGGGCGCGCGCTTGTTGATGAGTTCGCTCCTTCCTGTTTCTATCTCGAAAATAAGGAAAGTTTGGGTGAGGGCTCGCGTGAGTTTGGAACGAAGCAGGAGGGATTTCGTTTGCTCGAGAACGTCAGCGGAATTTACGATTATGACGGCGAGTTCAGGCGCGAGCTCCGCGAGCTTCCATACCGCGCCCAGCATCTCCTCTCTCTCGCCCAACTCGAGCTCGAGCGCGACCACAGGAACGTTGTGGGGCGAGTTCCACGCGCAATCCACGCTCCCTAAATTTGTTCCGTGCGCGTGAATGGGCGCGTCCCTTGAGGAGCGGAAGCTCAATTGCATTCCCATCTCCGCGTAATGGGTTAGCATCGCGTCGCGCGCGCCGAGCTCTGGATGGGAGGAAAGGAACGCGCGCAGGCTCTCCAAATTTGTTATTTTCTGTATCGTCGCGGCGTCCATGAAAACCAACAGCGCCACCGCCAAATGCGGCAGCCGCGCCGACGCGGCTGGTCGGCTCTCGACCGATTTGTTCGGAGAACCGAACAAATGGTCCATTTTTGCCTTGGGGCAAAAATTGGAGAGCCGACTGCGCAACCAATTTGCGACTCCGTCGCAAATGGTCCATTTGTCGGATAGCCGACAAATTGGACGCTCGAGCGCTGCGCACCGCGGCGTGGCGCGCGTTATTTCAACGACATATTATAAAATGTGTTGTAATTAAATGTTTGGGTGAATTCTGGTGGGGGGAATGCTGAGCGCAGAGGATGGAAAATATTTGGTGGGGCTCGCGCGCAAGTCGATTGAGAGTTATTTCGCGAGAAGGGAGCCTGCGCGCGGTGACGACGCGCCAGCGCGCCTGAAGGAGAAGAGGGGCGTGTTCGTGACGCTCGAGACGTTTCCAGAGCGCGAGTTGAGGGGGTGCATCGGCTACCCGGAGCCGATAAAGGAGCTGGCGCGCGCAGTTGCCGAGTGCGCTGTGAATTCCGCTGTCGGCGACCCGAGGTTCCCGCCGATGAAGTCCGGCGAGCTGAACGAGATTGTTGTTGAGATAAGCGTGCTTACTGTTCCTGAACTGATACGCGTGAATAACCCGCGCGAGTATGCGGGCAGGATAAAGGTTGGTGTTGATGGTTTGATAATCGAATACGGATATTATTCAGGATTATTGCTTCCGCAGGTGCCTGTGGAGTGGAAGTGGAGCGAGAGCGAGTTCCTGTGCCACGTGTGCGAGAAGGCAGGGCTGCCTGTTGATTTCTGGCTCCAGAGGGGCGCGAAACTCTATAGATTTCAGGCGCAGATATTTTCGGAACTTGAGCCGAACGGAAAAGTCGAGGAAAAAAAGATTGGGTGATTTTATCGCGAGAGTAGTGAGGTGCGGGGCGAGCCTGGCCGGGATACTTCCTGACGAGGTGTGCAGGAAGCTCGGGCTCAGGGAGAACGACGAGGTGTCGTTTTTCGAGGTGAAGCCTGGAGTTTTCGTAATGATTAGAAAGGACAAGGTAGCAGAGATTGTGCGCGAGAGCGTGGGCGGGGCGGTTGAGGAGGCTGTTGGGAAACTGAAGGAGGCAGCGCCAGAAGCGCGCGGCGAGCACGAGGAGGAGATGAACGTGCTCATGAAATTAGAGGCGATAAGGTTCGAGGCGAGGACGCCTGGCGCGGTCGGAAAGGCGCTTTCGCGCGAGGAGCAGAGAACGCTCGGGAGGCTTATGGAAAAAGGATGGGTGACCCTTTACAAGGGAGGGAAATACCAGAAGGAGGGCGTTTACAACATCCCGAAAAACATCTACCCGCTCGTGCGAGAGATGAAAATAAAAGGCGCGCGCGAGGCGCGCGAGGAACCTGTAGAGGGCGAAAAGCGCGAGACGGCTTCTGAATTGAAGGGCATTCCGTTCCTTGAAAAATTCGGCTACCTAATTGTCGAGAACGAGAACGAAGCGAAAAACATTTCAGGCGCGCTGGAGAGGCAGATACGCGCCGGCGACGTGCTGGGCACGCGCGCGTTCGACAAGAAGTTCTACGTCGCGCGCAGATGGTTCTACAGGGATTTCAGGGACAAGGCGGAGAGCGCGCTAAGGGGCAGGGACATGGGCCCTTACGAGCTCGCTAGCGCGCTGAAAATAAAGGAGGATGGCGCGCGCGTGCTCCTCGCGCTGATGAACGCTGACGGGGACGTTATTGAGAAGAAGAAGGGGAAGTTCGGGATTGCGTGATTGTTTGCGTATGTTGTGATTTCATGCACGTGATTAAGGACGCGGTTCACGGGGACATAAAACTGAGCGAGTTCGAGCGCGTGCTCATCGACACTCCGGAAGTTCAGAGGCTGCGCGGGCTCAAGCAGCTCGCGATGGCGTATCTCGTCTATCCAGGCGCGAACCACAGCCGCTTCGAGCATTCGCTCGGGACTATGAAACTCGCGAGCGAGATGGCAGCGAGCCTAGGGCTTGGCGAGGATGAGACTAAAAAATTACGCGCGGTCGCGCTCCTCCACGATGTGGGGCACGCGGCGTTCTCGCACGAGAGCGAGAGGATTGTGCGCGAGTTCACCGGAAAGACGCACGAGCAACTGGGAATCGAGAAGATTAAGAAAAGCGGAATCCGCGATTTGTTGCAGGACGCAGGATTTCCTGCGCGCGAAATTGAAAAATTATTTTTGGGTGAGGGGCTTGGCGCAATCGTTTCGAGCGATTTGGGCGCTGACAGAATGGATTATCTCCTGCGTGACTCGCACTACACCGGGGTTGCTTATGGGGTGATTGACTCCGACAGGCTCATACAGACAACGCGCGTTTTGAACGGGAAACTGGTCGTTGAGGAGGGCGGGCTCGAGGCAGCGGAGTCCCTGCTGATTGCGCGCTTCCTTATGTTCTCCGCCGTGTATTTCCACCACACCGTTAGGATTGCGTCCGCGATGCTACAGCGCGCGATAAGACTGGGGCTGGCGGACGGGACGGTTGACTGCGGGGATATGCTCGTGATGGATGACGCGGAATTGGAAATGAGATTAAAAGAAAGCAGGTGGGCGCGCGAGCTCGTCGAGAGAATCGAGAACAGAAAGCTCCTCAAGCGCGCGTACGAAATTGAGATGAGCAAGTTGGGCAAAGGCGTGCAAAGAAAACTCGGCGAGAAAAAATACGTTGAAAAGATTGAGCGCGAGATAGGCGAAAAGGCGCGCGCTGAATTTCATGTTATTGTCGACGTTCCTTATGCGTACGGAACGCGCAGCGATGTCTTGATAATGCGCGGGGGCAAGGCGCTCGCGCTGGATAAGGTTTCGGACATCGTGAGTTCGCTCGAGGGCGCGGAGGCGCGCAGGAAGAAAATCATCGTCGCGTGCGCCGGGGAGGAGAGGAAAAACGTCGCCGCCGCGTGCGGGAAAATATTTGGTGCTATGGATTGAGAACGAAGCCGGCGAGCTTCACGAAAACTATGAAGAGTATCGACGCAACGAGGACTGAGCGCGGGTCGAGCATCGGGCCGCCTGTGGTCGTGTCGTAGAACCTGATGATTCCTGTTGAACTCGTCGGCGTCCTCACAATGTTGTCTGCCATGGTGGTATTGGGGGGGAGGAAATTTTTAAATGTATTGGGCGAGAAGGAGCGTTCACTGTTGTTGGTGAATATATGTTTGGAACGTCTGGGATTCGCGGGCTCGCAAACGTCGATGTGACAGTCGAACTGGCCGCGCGCGTTGGCGCCGCGCTCGTTGATGAGGCAGGGGAGACGGTAGCGGTTGGAAGGGACACTCGCGCAACAGGGGAGATGCTCGAGAGCGCGCTGTGCGCAGGAATCGTTTCACGAGGAGGGAACGCGCTGCGCTTGGGTGTCGCGCCCACGCCGACCACTGCACTCGCGTGCGCGAGGCGCAATTTTTGCTTTCGCAAAAATGCGCATTTGTTCGGTTCGCCGAACAAATTGCGCGAGTGCAAGGGAGTGATGATAACTGCCTCTCATAATCCGCCCGAATATAATGGAATTAAAATTTTTGCTAACGGGATGGAAATCGACAGGGGCGAGGAGAGGAAAATAAGCGAGCGCGTAGATGCGAAGGCGAAGATGCAGTTGGCTGACTGGAAAAGCGTTGGGGGAATTGACAACTACGAGGGTGCCATACGCGAGCATATCGATTCTGTGTTGAAACTTGTTGATGTCGGCGCGATTCAGAGGAGAAAACCGAAAGTCGTAATTGATTGCGGGAACGGCGCTGGTTGCGTCGTTACTCCTTACGCGCTCCGCGAGGCTGGCTGCAAGGTTATCGGCGTGAACTGCGAGCAGAGCGGAGAATTCGCGCGCGGGCTCGAGCCGAATGACGAGAATCTTTTGGAAACAAAGAAAATGGTGCGCGCGGTGGGTGCGGATTTGGGAATCGCGCACGATGGTGACGCTGACAGAGCGATAATAATTGATGAGAAAGGAGAGTTGCTGGGGCTCGATGCGCAGCTCGCGATTATGTGCGATGAAATTTTGAGCAGAAAGAAAGGGACGATTGTGAGCACGCTTGAGGCTTCGCTTGCAGTCCGCGAGAGCGTCGAGGGGAAGGGCAGAAAACTGGTAACAACAGCGGTCGGAAGTCTGAACGTCGCGCGCGAGATGAAAAAGAACAAGGCGGTTTTCGGAGGAGAGCCGTGCGGGGAGTACATTTTCCCGGAAGAGATGTTCGTTCCTGACGGCGTGCTAAGCGCGCTGAAGTTCGTGGAGATTTTCTGCAGGCGAGGGAAGTTGAGCGCGCTGCGCGAGAGGATAAAAACCTACCCGATGAAGCGGGTGAAAATTAAATGCGCGAGAAAGGAGGAGGCGATGGGGAAAATAAAAAAGGAGATAGAAAATGAATTCCATGGGCGGGTGAATGACGTTGATGGCGTGCGGGTTGATTTTGAGGGGGGGTGGCTGCTCGTGCGCGCTTCGGGAACAGAACCAATAATAAGGATAACGAGCGAGAATAAGAATGAAAAAAAACTGGAGGAGATAGTCAAGCGCGCGGAAATGATAGTGAAAAAGTTCGCGTGAGAACGCGGATGGGGTATGTTTATGAAAGCAATTGTTCTTGCCGCAGGCGAGGGGAAGAGGCTCCGTCCCCTGACGCACACGCGGCCCAAGTGCATGATTCACGTCGCGGGAAAGCCGATTCTCGAGCGCGTTCTCGGGAATTTGCGCGAGGCCGGGATAAGGGAGGCAACGGTTGTTGTGGGCTACATGAAGGAGCGCGTGATGAAGCATTTCGGAGACGGCGAGAAGATTGGGATGAAAATTTCTTATGTTGAGCAGAGGGGCGAGTACGGGACCGGCGCCGCTTTCCTGACTGCGCGCGAGTCTGTTCATGAAACGTTTTTTGGAATCGCCGGCGACGTGGTGACAGAGGCGAGCGCAATCAAGAAAATAATGAAAGCGCACGGGAAAAACGGGTGCGACATAACGCTCGGGCTCAGGAGGGTATCGCATCCCCAGCACTACGGGAACGTGAAGCTCGCAGGCGGGAAGGTTGTTGGGCTTGTTGAGAAGCCGGCGCACGTGGAAGGGAGCGCGCTCGTGAACACGAGCATGTACGTGATGGAGCCGAGCATTTTTGAGTATATTGAGAAAACGAAAAAATCCGCGCGCGGGGAGCGCGAGTTCACGGACGCGATCAAGATGCTCATTGAAAGGGATGAGGCTGGCGGAGTGGAGCTGATTGAGTATTGGCTCGATATAGGGATGCCCTGGCAGCTGCTTGATGCGAACGCGTTCGTCCTCGAGAGGGCAAAGCCTCGCAAGGGGAAAATCGAGAACAGCACAATCGTTGGAAACGTCGTGATGGAAAAGGGTGCGGAAATTTTTGAGAGTTATATAGAGGGGCCTGTTTATGTTGGCAAGGAGAGCGTGATAGGCCCCCACGCGTACATACGGCCTTTCACGAGCATGGGCGCGCGCTGCAGCATAAGCGACTCCACCACGGTGAAGAACAGCATAATAATGGACGGCGTGAACGCGAAGCACCTCACCTACATAGGCGACAGCGTAATCGGCGAGGGGTGCAACTTCGGCGCTGGGACGCAGATTGCGAACTTCCGCTTCGATGAGGGGCCTATAAGGAGCGAGGTCGCTGGGGCGGTTGTGGACAGCGGAAAAAGGAAACTGGGCGCGGTGATAGGAGACCGGACGAAGACAGGCGTGCTCAGCTGCATCATGCCCGGAAAAACAATCGGCGAGGACTGCTGGATAGGCGCAGGCGTCGTGGTCGACCAGAACATACAGCCCAGAACTCACGTTTTCGTGAGGCAGAATCTGGGGATGAGGAAGCGGTGAGGAAGAGGTGGGTCGCTGAAACCTAGTTTTCTGATTGTCGGCATCGACCCTGGAAATACGGTTGGGCTCGCGGCATTTGATTTGAAGAGAAATCTCATTCTTGCAGCGAGCGAGAAGGAGGCAGGCGTTGAGAGGATTGTGGAAAGGCTGCGCTCGCTCGGGAGGCCCTGCCTGTTCGCGTGCGACGTCTCCTCTCCGCACGGGCTCGCGCTCGAGCTCGCGGCGAAATTCAACGCGCGCGTTTTCTGTCCTGAAAAAAACCTCACAGGAGAGGAGAAGCGCGCGCTCGCAAGGGGTTTTCATTTTCAGAACGAGCACGAGATGGACGCGCTCGCGTCAGCGCTCAAGGCGCTCAACCACTTCGATAACAAGTTCAGGCAGATTGAACGCGCCGCGGGCGAGCTCGGGCTCGCTGAAAAGGCCGATGAAATGAAGTTCTGGGCGATGAACGGCCTTTCTGTTAGCAACGCGGTGCTGATGGTTTCCGAGGCAAAGGATGCGGTTGAGGTCGCGAAAGTCAGCGAGAAACCGCGGGCAGCGGGCCAGGAGCGCGATTATCGGGATGAGTTGAGGCGCGCGCTTGCTGCGAACGCCGAGCTCGCGAAAGCTGTTGAGAGATTGGAGGGCGAGAAGAAAATTCTTGATGAAAGGGTGCGCGCGCTGGAGCGCGGAACATTCGAGAGGATTGCGCGCGAGGGCGAGGTGAGGAGGAGGGACGCGAGGATTTTCAGGCTCCAGCAAATGCTCAGAAGGAGGGGCGGCGCGCGGGACGGTGGGAAGGAAACAGGGGTGAATTTAAAAACTTTGGGTGAGGAAAAATTAGAGTACGAAAAGCTTGAGAGGCTCATAGAGAAGCATCGCAAAAGGGGGATTTAGCAATAAAAAGCGCAAACAAGCGAGGTGGTGGGAATGGATGAACAAGCACAGAGACCGAGTAGGTCGGCAGACGACAGCACCGTGTATGTGGGAAAGAAGGGGATAATGAGCTACGTGCTCGCTGTCGTGACCCAGTTCAACAACGGCGCGCCAGAAGTGGGGATAAAGGCAAGGGGCAAGATTATCTCGCGCGCGGTCGATGTGGCCGAGATAGTGAGGAACCGCTTCATGCCTGACGCGAAAGTGAAGAGCATAAACATAAGCACTGAAGAACTCACTTCCGAGGACGGAAGCAAGAACAAGGTCTCCTCGATTGAGATAATGCTCTCGAAGTAGGAAGCAGGCGCGCGCTAAGCTGCTGCAAGCGAAAAATTTGAGGGTTAGGTTTAATAATTGCTTTTAGTTTATTTTATATGTTATTGGTTTAGGTTGTGTTATGAAAACCCCGATTTGCAATCTGTGCGTGAAGAGCGGAGTCCTCTGCTCAGGCTGCGAGGACAAACTAGGCAAGGGAAAGATTTCACAACTGGACGTGGATGTGAGCAGGACGCTCAACGCGCTCAGCACCAGATTCAACCTAGACGCCGCGGAGTTCGCAAAGGCCATTGACCTCGGCCGCGTGATACTCATCCTCACGCGCGGGGAGGTCGGCGTCCTCATCGGGAAAGAGGGGAAAGTGGTGAGCGAACTCTCGCAGACGCTCGGAAAAAAAGTCCGCATCGCGGAGATAAGCGGGGACATGCGGAAGACCATTTCGGATGTGGTGATGCCAGCGAAACTCGTGGGGATAAACACCATCTTCCGCGAGGGCGAGAGGACTTACAAAGTGAGGCTTTTGAGAAGCGAGATACGCGCGCTTCCTGTTGACATAAACACGCTCGAGAAGGCGCTGTACTCCCTGCTGGACGCGAAAGTGAACATTGTTTTTGAGTAGGGCGCGCAGTCTGTCCGCCAAAGTTATCTCATTGCTGGTTCATTCATGGGCAGGAATTTTTTCACTTCGTCCGCAGGAATTTGCAGAACCGCGGCCTTGAACTCGAAGAACGCCCTGAAATTGTGCCGAACCTCGCGAGTTTCTATCTGTATTTGTTTTAGATCGAAATAAAGTCTACCTGGTCGCTCGCCACCCATTGCTATAGGGCCGACATAATTTGGATTGTTCTCGTAATAGCCGCGTATTGTGTTTTCTTCTCCAATGAGAGGGTTATCCTTTAACATTCTTGCGCCAACGGTGTCCTCGCTTACAATTTTCCCTTGAGGGATGCGGGTTCTTGGTTCTGGCATGCGCCACCCATCATCAGATTTAAAGTCTTCAACGACGATTAAACGGGATTCCGGCACGTTTATTCGTATATCCCTTCCGTCCTTTTTGAAGTCAGGCTCGACCAGGTCTAGAACCGCGAGGGCAACCCCGGACGCCCCGGAAAAAGAGTATGTCGGCATTATCAGCCGCGGGTCGCTCCTGTAGGCTGGCTCATTAAGATTAGCAAAAACTATTTCAGCCCCAAGAGGCCTGTCGTTCTCGTATGCAATAATCGCATCGACTGGGAATGGCGAAAAATTGAAAAAGAATCTATAATTTTGATTTCCTTTTTCATGGGAGGAATTCTTGGCTCTATCCTCATTGAGGAGAGAATCGGCGAGCTTTGGACTGATGAGTTTGATGTGCGTTCCGTTTTCATCGTTGATTCGCGCTATCAGGTAGTATATCTCTACGGATGACAGTCTCGTCCATCCGCTCCCACGCGAAGGCTCAACATCATGCAAGTTGAAAAAATCGAAAAACGTTGTCTTTCCTTAGCACGCCGAGGAAAACTCTTTCGCCGTTATTGTTGAATCGCCTGATATGCGTTATTGGAAACGTTTGGTCCATCCCAGCACCAATTATTTTTAGGCGGAGCAAATTTAAAACACTTAAACTGCGATACGCGCGCCACTTAAAACCATTTAAAAACTTTTGTGGCGAAATAGACTCATGCTAAGAACACACTACGCGGACGAACTAAGCGAGAAGTTGGACGGGCAGACGGTCGCGCTCGCTGGATGGGCGCACGAGGTCCGCGACATCGGAAGGCTGAAGTTTCTTCTTCTGCGGGACCGCACAGGCATTGTCCAAATCACGGGCAAGAAGGGCGAGGTGAAGGATGACGTTCTCGCGAAGATGACGATGGTGAAGGAGAGCGTGCTCCGCGTCGTGGGGAAGGTGAAGAAGGAGAAGGAGTCGAGGCGCGGGTTCGAGATAACGCCCGAGGAAATCGAGATTCTGAATCCCATAACCGCGATGATTCCCTTCGAAGTTACCGGAAAGGTCCCTGCGGAAATCGACACGCGCCTTGACAATCGGTATATTGATTTGCGGAGGGTTGAGACGCAGGCGATTTTTAGAATCAGGAGCGACGCTGGCCGCGCGTTCCGCGAGAAATTGATTGAATTGAAGTTTCAGGAAATCACACCGCCCTGCATTGTCGCCGCTGCAACAGAGGGAGGGACGGACCTTTTCAAGGTGCAGTATTTTGAGCGTGAGGCTTATCTCGCGCAGTCCCCGCAACTCTACAAGCAACTTGCAGTGATTGGGGGGATGGACCGCGTGTTCATGACGATTCCGGTGTTCCGCGCGGAGAAGCACCACACCACGTCTCATTTGAATGAGGTTTTCCAGATGGATATCGAGATTGGGTTCGCTGACCACAACGATGCAATGGATGTTCTTGATGCGGTATTCAAGCACATTCTCGAGAGCGCGAAGAGGAACTGCGCTGACGCGCTCAAAACCCTGAACGTTGAGCTGAAGGTCCCGCGCGAGATAAAGCGCTACACCTAT
>JBFMAP010000014.1:0-11328 GCA_040755655.1 Microcaldota archaeon | reverse complement strand
GACGCGGCGGCTCTCGAGAGCCGGTCGCTCGGGCGACAGCTGCGCGGAGCGCAGCACCGCGGGCGCAGCGCCCATGTTGGCGGTGTCGCCGTAGCAATGCTCAACACCCTAATTTTTGGGAGCAGGCCATGGCATGTGTTGTGTTTATAAGCAAGATTGGCGAAAAGTGGTTGGTGGTAGAATGCAGAGGCAAGCCGCAGTGTTTGGCCTTCTGGCCACGGCAGTTTCAAGCGGGGTTCTTTTGAAGGCGCTCGGCGCTCCGCCGAACATAGAGTTGCTCATGCCGTTTATCCTCGGAGCCGGGCTTGTCTTTGGACCTTTGCAGGGGCTTTTTGTAGGCTGTTTGGCGCGCGCCGCGTACGACGTTTATATGGGGTTCGTCGGCCCTTGGACGCTTTACACTGCCCCTGCGTACGGGGTCGTCGGCCTTTTCGCAGGGTTTTTTGGGATGTACAGAAAAAGTTACAGCCGCGTTCAGATGACGTTTATCGCCGCCTTGCTCACGCTCGTCTATGACGTGATCACGATGGTCGTATTCGGGATGCAGTTCGGCGTGCCGCTGCAGGCCGCCGCAGTATCGCAGGTCCCGTTCACAGCCCTGCACCTCGCAGGCAACTGCACGTTTGTGTTTCTGATATGCCCGCGGCTTGTGGGTTTTGTCCGCAGCGCCAGCAACGCGCAGGCGCGAGCGTTGGTCGCGGCCTCGGGGAGCAGAGAGGATGGATAGGGTTTTCAAATTTTTTGGCAGGAGCGTCACGCTCAGCGGCTGGCAGATGCTCCTGGCTGCGTGCCTCGTCGCGTTTTTTGTTTTTTTGGCGCTCTTCTTTTTATCCGGAGTGGATGCGCGAACCGAGGTGGGCGCCGCGCCGCTTGAAAAAAACACCAAGGTGAAACTTGCCCTAGGGGAGCGCTACGTGTACGTGGTGCGCTTCGAAAACAGCACGCGCGAGGAGGAGTATGCTGTTTCTCTGGGTCATCCGCTCGGACGCGCGCGTGAAGGGAGTATGTGCGTCCGCGCACGCGTTTTGAACATCAGCGCGAATGAGAGTTTTTATGAGGTTTGTTACTATACGGAGACAGGCGAGGTTGTGAGCGCGCTCATCGGCATCGGGAACGAAACGATGGAGCTCGCCGAACAGACTCCGCTGGCCGGGATGAACATAATCGTTTTCCAGCCCTGGATGCTCGCGCTCAGGGAGGGATGGGTTTGGCAGCAGAACATAACCACCACGACGAGCGCGCTGCTCATGAGCCTCAGGCGCACGCTGGTCTCGGATTATTATGTCGAGGGCGTCGGGGAGATCAAGGGGAGGCGCGCTTTCAAGGTAAGGATAGCCTCTCGTGTTGTTGAGGAAGGGGTGGGGCGCGCTGGCTCCGAGGTTGTCGAGTGGATTGATGCGGAGAAGAGGGTCCTCCTGTACGCGAGCGGCGAAGGAGTTGAGATCGAACTTGCGGAGGCGCCGTTCGAGTTACTCGTGTATCACGACTAACGGGATGACCCCGCGCTGGAATTCCTCGAACGATATTTTTATCGGGTTCAGCACCCCGCCCTCTATCTCCACGAGCGGCGGCGCGCCGCTTGCGAGCTGGAGCGCCCTTGCGCCCAGAAGCCTCGCCTTCTCGTATTTGTTGAGATCCTGGAATGCGGTCATAAAAACCCCCCCTATTTTCGTTTTTTCTTAGTTCTTCTCAGTTCCTCAATCTGCCTCTCGACTTCGCGCTGTATCTGGTCGTGGGACGGCTCCGCGAAACTCTCGCGCGACGACGCTGGCTGCGACGCGCGCTCCCCGAACCCGCTTGTCCTGCCCTGCCCCCTCTCGAGAAGCCCGCGTATGAGCCGCAGCTCCTCGAAAATCGCCCCGAGCGTCGCTGAGGACAGGTCGGGCTTCTGCTGCTCTGTCCTGCGCGCGCCTGCGTTGATGAGGGTTTTTCTTGCTATTATCGCCTCGATGAGTTCTATCGCGCGCCTGTACGCGATGCCCGGGAGCACGCCCTCGGTCACGCTGAGCTCGGCGCCTGCTGTCTCGAACTTCAGCGAGACGAGCCCAAACAGCCTCTCGACAGGGCTCCGTATCGTATTCATATTCTGTATCCGCTCGTATGGGATAACGACGCGGTGGCGGGTGAGCACGCCGTAACGGATTATCAACTCGTTGTCCGCGAGAGTGAATGTGAAAAGCCTGTACGAGATAAGGACCCACGCGCCGAAAGACGCCATGAGAAGGAGCGAGAGGGCGAGCGCTGTCGCAATCACCACGAGTCTTCCCTGAAACCCGAAGAAGAGCGTCTCATCAGGAGTTAGGGAATAGTACAGCGCGCCGATGGGTATGAGCACTGCTACGACTGCGAGCACAGGAAACGCCCACACGAGCATGACCCGCCTGTTCAGGTGCTGCTCAACAGCCATGATAACAACCTCATCAACCCATCAACCCATGCAACAGATACGACCCCAACGCTCACACGCACGCGCAACACGCGAAACACCCGCTCGCGCACGCAACGCTTGCAACTCGCACGTGCAACTCCCACCCGCTCGCGCACGCAACGCTTGCAACTCGCACGTGCAACTCCCACCCGCTCGCGCACGCAACGCTTGCAACTCGCACGTGCAACTCCCACCCGCTCGCGCACGCAACGCTCTCGCGCGCACACGACTCTCGCAACACGCGCTCGCACGAAACTCTCGCGCAACCTAGCGCAATTCGCATACTCAGACGAGCGCGCCCACCACTTTCAGCAGCTGCGGCCTGCGCGAAAGGACTTTTTTGACCACCGGCGCGAAACTTCCTTCCAGCAAATTCTCGATGTCCCTATCATTCAAGTTCTCGAATATCGCGTTCAAATCGTCGTCGTTCAATTTTTCCAAAACCTTTCGCAGCAGAAGCCTTTTCGCGAGTTTCCCCTCCTCCTTCCCGCGCCATCTTTTCTCGTACTCGGCGAGTTTTTTCTCGCTCGCATCCCCTTCTTCGATTGCTTTTGCCGCGACCTCGCCTGCGAGCGCGCCTGCCTCCATCGCGAGGCAGATTCCGCCCCCGTGAATCGGGTCGACCTGGTGCGCCGCGGTCCCGGCGACCATGAAATTATCGAGAACCATTTTCTTGACCGCAGAGCCTACGGGAATCAGCCCTGCCTTCACGGCAACAGGCTGGGCGCGCGCGAACCTCGGCAGTTTTAGAAATTTATTGAGGTAATCAATCGCGTTTCCTTTTTCCATTCCTCCTACCCCCACACCTACATTCGCAACATCCTCGCCCTTCGGAAAAACCCAAACATACCCGCGGGCAGCCCACTCCTTTCCAAAATAAATCTCAATCAAATCAGTGCAATCGACATTAACCATCTCATATTCTATTCCGAAATCAGTATCGTATAATGTCGCGAGCGTGTTCAACCCCGCAAGGCGCGAGATGACGGATTCGCCGCCGTCGGCCGCAATAACGATTTCCCCCAAGACATCGACGTTCTCGCCGTCCGTCCTCGCGCGCACGCCTGAAATTTTCCCGCCGCTCTTCAGCACGTCCACAACTTCTGTCTTTACATAAACTTCCGCGCCTGCGCGCCCAGCATCAATCGCCAATTCCTTATCAAACACTTTCCTGTCCACAACAACGCCCTTCGTCTGCTCGTTGCGTATGGTTGCGCTGTGCTTCAGATCAGGCGCATAGAGGATTGCGCCGTTTATGCGCGCGGATATCGCCTTATCGCTGACCTTCATCCCGAAATCCTGAATCCAATGGAGCCCCACGCCCTCCCCGCACCGCACAGGCGCGCCTATCTCCTTCCGCCTCTCGAGAAGAGCTACGCTCGCGCCGTTTTTCGCAGCGGTTTTCGCGGCGCTGCTCCCTGCAGGGCCTGCGCCAACAACTACAATATCATAATTTTCCTTCATAACAACACCAACACAAACAACAACGCGCGCTCGCGGACATCGTGCTCGCATCGCGTGCAACAAACACCAACGCTCGCGCGCAATCACTCGCTCATGGAACTGTTATGGCTTTGTTTGGACATGCTCGCGCGCATATTCCGCACTCGTTGCATTTGTCGTTTTTCTCAACCACGACCTCGCGCAGGCGGAGCGCGAGCTGCGGGCAGACTCCAACGCACGCGCCGCAGTAAAGGCATTTGCTAGCGTCTATTCTCATGATAAATCAACTCGGCGCCCTCTATATTAGAGGATGAGATTTAAAACGCTTATCCCCCTCCCGCCCCTCACTTCTCCTCGTAGACGCGGTCGTTGAACTCGTACACCAGGCGGTTGCCTGCGCGGTCCGCGAAATATGCCTTGAGCACTTCCTCCCTCGCGCCCTCAAGCCGCACGTCATGAACCGGGTCCATCAAATAAAAAATTCCGTTGAACTCGAATATCACGAACACGTGGCGCTCGCCGTTCGTCTCAACAACCACGCGCGCATCAGCATTGTCCAGCGCGACGAGAAGCGAGCACAGGAATATCGCCTTGTCCGTCTCGTCGGCAGCGCGCAGTTCCAGAATGTCCTCCGGCGACAGCCAAAAATCGAGTGGGAGCGCGACGTCCTTTATGTCGTTCTTTATGAAATCATACGCCTTTTCCGCAGCCGCGAGAAAATCGTTATCGTAAATGTACGGATGAAATTCCTCCCGTATTTTTGCGCTTGTTTCCTGAACCGCCGGGTTGCTCGGGTTCACGAGCGCGCGCAACTCCGATATTGTTTTGTACTCGTTCTTCTCGATCTGCTCGTGGTATCTCGCGAGTATTTTTTTGTACACGGCGATGCTGAGCTCGTGGTCCTCGCAGGGCTCTGGCATTTCCCTCTCCCCTGCGAGCGCGCCTGCCGCCTCCTCGCCCTCGCCCTTCTTTTTCAGGAACGGGATGTCTATGAGTAGAAATATAAAGCTGAGCGGGCAAATTGCGTTCGTTATTCCGTTCGTGTCCATATTGTATTCGATATCGGGTCTGTTGTTTATAATAGTGTCGGTAATGGTATGATTTCATGAGGCTCACTTTTTTCGGGGGCGCTGGAGAGGTCGGGCGCAACTGCATAGGGGTTGAGGAGCACGGGGAGCACGCGCTACTCGACTGCGGGATAAAACTCGGCGAGGTCGAGGAATACCCCCTAATCGAAGATGCCGACGTGCGCAAGGTGAAGCACATTTTCGTAAGCCACACACACCTGGACCACATGGGCTATCTTCCGTTCATGATGAGGCGCGGGTGCCGCGCGGACATATACGCCACGAAGCCCACGCGGGACATGATGCAACTCCTTCTTTCCGATTATTTGAGAATAAGAAAGGGGCGCGCCAAATTCAACAGCAGCGACATCGTGCACGCGCTGAACAGGTGCAAAATCATCGAATACCACGAGCCTGTTGGCGGGAGGATGAAGTTCACGTTCTACAATGCGGGGCACATTCTGGGGAGCGCGATGATTCTCGTGCGCGGGAGCAGGAAACTCCTTTACAGCGCTGACACGAACTTCCGCGAGAGCAAGGTTCTCGACCCTGCTGAAAAGGACATTGGGGCAGAGGTGCTCATACTTGAGAGCACGTACGGGGCCGTGGGCGACGCCCTTCCCTCGCTGAAAAGCGCATCCAAGACGCTCGCCGACAGCATAAACGAGACGATGAAGAAAGGAGGAAAGGTGCTCATCCCCTCGTTCGCGGTGGGGCGGGGGCAGGAGATTCTTCTCGTGCTGGAAAATTACATGCGCTCTGGCGGGATGAAGAAAGCCCCTATTTTCGTCGACGGGATGATAACGAAGGCGAACCGCATATACAGGCAGAACGTGATCTACGCGCGCGACGAGATTCAGAAAAGGATTCTAATGAGCGAGGAGGACCCGTTCAAGAGCCCGCTTTTCAAGACCCCGCGCTCAAAGGACAAGCGCGACGTTCTCGAGGCAGGGGGCGCGATAATAGTCACCACCTCCGGAATGCTCACTGGCGGCCCTGTGCTCGAGTATTTGAAGCGGCTCGCAGGCGACGCGCGCAACAAACTCATGCTCGTTGGTTATCAGGCAGAGGGCACGCTCGGGAGGAAACTTCTCGACGGCGCGCGCAGCATCACCATAGACGGCGAGAGCGTGGAGGTGAGGATGCAGGTGGAGCAGACGCAGTTCAGCGCGCACTCTGACCACAAGGGGCTCGTGGAACTCGCGCGCGGCGTTCGCGGGTTGCAGAAGATTTTCATAGTTCACGGAGAGCCCCAGAAATCCGCGGAGCTCGGCGGCGCGCTGCAGGATTTGGGATACGATGTGGTAATTCCGAAGAACATGGAGAGTTATACTGTTTGAATTTAATAAATAAAAGAAAAAAGAAAACGAAGCGCCTCCTATTTCTGGTACATCTTGTAAACTATCATCCAGAGCGCGAGGATTATCGTGACCGTCTGGACGAAGTTCAGCCAGGGCATCGCGTACGCCAGTGCCGCCGGTGCTGCGGCTTGCTGCGCGACTGCTTGGGCGAACGAGAGCGCGCTGAGCGCGCACAGCGCCAGGACGTATTTTGTTATTTTCATGCGGCCACCTCACTCCCCGACCATCGCCTCGAGCTTTGGCAGAACAAGACCCAACGCCAGCCCGACGACCGCAGCGCCGCCCAGGAATATCAGGTTGAACAGCGCGATGACGTTCGCGTCCGTGGTCTTTACCAGACCTGCTATCGTCGGCCCGAGGCCCGCGACCGCGCCCACCAACAACAACACAGAGATTATTTCTATAACCAACCCCGCCGGGTTTCTCATGGCATCACCGAGGGTATTGACTTTCCGCGGTTTAAATACCTTTGGGTGCGTATCAGCTTGCTCCTAAAATCCTCAAAAACTACTACTTTAGGAGCAGGATTGATTTTAGGAGCAAAGCTGGTGCGTATACACTGAGGTGATCGGATGGCCGGAGAGCTTGGGAAAGGAAGATATCTGGGCTGCCTCGAGGTCCTGCAGGACATAACGAAAATTAAGAAAATAGAAGGAGAGAAGCGGCTTCTTTAGCTGCTCCCTTCGCTCATCTCCTCTGCATCGCGTCCTCCTTCATCAGCAGTTTGACTATGACGAAGACCACGAACGCGATTATGATGAAGTCGATGAGCGCGCCCACGAAGTCGCCTATCATGAACTTCACAGGGCCTATCTCCAGAATTGACGCGCGCCAGTCCCCTCCTGGAATAAGCACGCTAATTACCGGCATTACGATGTCATTCACGAGCGCGGTCACGAGTTTTGTGGAGGCCGCGCCTATGATGAACGCGACAGCCAGCCCGATGACCTGATACTTTTTAAGAAAAATCAGAAACTCGCCTACGAAACCCATATCCCCACTGCGTATCCGATTAGACTCGCGCAATTAAAAAACTAACTCCCGGAAATTAAATTATGAAAAAGTTCCTGGAAAGGTGCGAGGAGGTCCGCGAGCGCGTCGAGAGGATGCGCGCGCCTCGGGTGGTGGGGCATTACGACTGCGACGGGCTCGCGAGCACCTCAATCGTCGCGCGCGCGCTGAAAAAAATGGGAAAAAAATACGCGATAACGACGCTGCGCAAACTTTCCGAGCGCGAACTTGGCTCGCTTGCAAAGGAGAAGGAAATCGTTTTCGTCGATTTCGGAGCAGCGCGCGCAGGGGAGATTGAAAAACTCCGCGCCGATTGCGTGATAATCGACCACCACCAGACGAGCGACAGCAGCATCCTGCAGGCGAACCCGCACATTTTCGGAATCGACGGGGGGACGGAGTTGAGCGCGTCAGGGACCGCGTATTTCGTGTTCCGCGAATGCGAGGAGGGGTTGGTTGATTTGGCGGTTGTGGGCGCTGTGGGCGATATGCAGGTCCCGCTGCAAAAGGCGAACCGCGAAATCCTGCGCGAGGGCGAGGAGGCCGGGCGCGTGAAAAGCGCGGTTGATATCAAATTATTCGGGAGAATCACGCGCCCCCTTGTACAGTTTCTGACATACGCGACAGAGCCCTTTCTTCCTGGCCTCACCGGGAACGAGGAGGCGTGCGCGGCATTTCTGGGCGAGTTGAAAATTGAACTGAAGGAAAATGAGAGATGGCGCGCGTACTATGATCTGGGCGCAGGCGAGAAGAAAAACTTGGTGAATGGGTTGGTGGATTACCTTTACTCGCGGGGCGCGAAGGAGGCTGCGCGCGAGCTCGTGGGCGAGGTTTATCTCCTGCTAAAGCAACCCGAGAGAACGGAGTTGAGCGACGCGAGCGAGTTTTCCACGCTCCTGAACGCGTGCGGCAGGCACGACAGGCCGGAGGTCGGAATTGGGGTTTGCATGGGCGAGGAGGGAGCATTTGAGGAGGCAAAACAGTTGCTTGCCCTGCACAGGAGCGCGCTGCGCGAGGGGATAAAGTTCGCGCTCGAGAATGTTGAGGATTTCGGGAAATTCTATTTTCTGGATGGAAGGGGGGTTATTGATGATGGAATAATCGGTGTTGTCGCGGGAATGCTGTATGGGAATATTAAAATGGACAAGCCTGTTTTCGCTGCGGCGCTGGACGAGAACGGGCAGATAAAGATTTCCACGCGCGCGACGAAAAAACTAGTGAAGGAGGGGCTGAATTTGGGCGCGCTCCTGCGCGAGGCGACCGCTGGAATTGGTGAGGGCGGCGGGCACGCGATCGCGGCAGGCGCGACCGTGAAGAAAGAGAAGCTCGGCGAACTCCTGAGGCGCGCGAGCGAGTTGTTGGGTTAGAATTCAAAATCGGTTATCTTCTTCTGCGCGAGGCGCGCGACTGTTTCCCATTCAACGCGCAGGTATTGCTGCACGTCCTTTCTGTAGAGGTTGTTCCTGAGAAATTCAATCGTGGCTTCGTCAGAGGTGTAGCCGCTGTTGAAGTCGTGGTCCAACTCCTTTTTTATTCTCTCTATTTCCGCGTCCCTCTCAACTTTCGCGATTATTGATGCCGCGGAGACAATCGCGTACTTGTAATCAGCCCTGTGCTCGCTGATTATGCGCGCGCCTCCGGAGTAATACTTTTTTATTCGCCTTTCGAATCTGCCGGTTTCTGTATCCGGCGAATCGACATAAACCGCTGCGACTTCGCCGGCGTTGGCGAGCGCGCGGCCTATCCTCATCGCCTCAATCTCATTAAGGCTGTGGCGCTTCATCTCCGCATTCAACTCGCGCGCGGTGATGTGAACCGTTTGCAGGTTGCAGAGTTTGCGTATGGATTTCGCGAGACGTTCACGCTGCTTCGGCATGAGGAGCTTCGAGTCCTTTGCGCCTATTTTTCTTAACTCCGCCTCGTTGTCCTCTTCTATGCACGCGAGGCAGATAACGAGCGGGCCGAGCACGCAGCCTCTCCCGGCCTCGTCTGCTCCTGCTATAATCATAATATCATATAGAAATAGAAGGGAAAGAAAAATAAAAGTTAGGCCCCGAGGCCCTTCTTGTCCACGATGACGTGGTCGGACACCGCAAGAACGGAATTGTACGGAATCATTATGTTCCCGTCCTCCTTCTTCAGCCTTCTCGCGGTCGGGTTGTCCATGTTCGGCTCTATGACGAGCGCGTCAATTTTACCAGTCACCTCGTTTATCGTCAAGTCGACGAGTTTGCCTATCTCCTCGCCGTCGTTCGTGATCAGTTTCTTGCCTGCCAGCTGTTTCGCAATGACGAATTTGCCCACAAACACCACCCTCCAATTAGCGCTACGCGCGATAGGGATTGGTTTGGGGATATTTAAATAGTTTTCGTAGGCCTGAAATACGTATGCGCGGGCGTTTGCTCTCGAAATTCCGGATTTTCGTTTTCGACCTTGATGGCGTGCTGTATGTCGGCTCGCGCGCGGTCCCGGGCACAGGCGAGCTCGTGCGCGCGCTCCGCGCGAAAAACAAGAAAATTTATTTCCTCACGAACAACGCCACGCGCACGCGCCAGCAGTACGCGGACAAACTCAACAGCCTCGGGATTGAGGCAAACACTGGGGAGGTAATGACGTCTGCTTACGGGGCTGCAATGTATCTGCGAGACAAGTATACGCGCGGAAGGGTTTTTATTATTGGCGAGGAGGGGCTGAAGAGCGAGTTGGGGATGGCCGGTTTCGAGATTATGGCTGGTGTGGATGGAGAGCGGGTTGATTTCGTGGTCGTGGGGCTTGACCGCGGGTTCGACTATGAGAAACTGCGCGTCGCGCTTACCGCGCTCCAGAACGGCGCGCGCTTCGTCGCCACTAATGAGGACGCGACCATCCCACTCGAGGAAGGGTTCTACCCCGGCGCGGGCGCGATGGTTTGCGCGCTGAAAGCCTGCTCGAAAAAATCGCCTGAAATCGTTATCGGGAAGCCGAACACGTTTTTGCTTGAGAGGATTGCGCGGGAGGCGGGGGTTAAGGCTGGCGAGGTTGTTTGTATTGGCGATAGGCCGGAGAGCGATATTGTTGCCGCGAACAGATTCGGCGCGCTCAGCATCCTCGTTCTCACGGGTGTCGCGAAGAAGGAGGACGCGAAGAAACTGCGCGGAAAAGAAAAACCGAAATTGGTTGTGGAGTCGGTTGCTACGTTGTTGAAACTGGTCTAAGGCTGCTCCCATTCAATCTCGTAGTATTCGTACTTGCTTCCAGGGAGTTCGAGGCGGCGCACGCGGTAGTATGTGACGCTCGTCTCGCGGTCGCTGATTGCGAGCATGAGTTCGAGCCCCATTTTCTTCGTCTCCTCAATCGCGTCCGCGAGCTCCGCTCCCCCTATGTATTCCTCCTCGCTGAGCGAGAACATCAGGAAGCGCGGCTTCCCCTCCTTAGGGGTTTCGATGCCCCCTGGCTTGCGGTGGTAGAGGAGGAAGTCGAGTTCTGTCGACTTCTTTTTCTTTCCCTTCGTGCCAGGAATCGCGAGAATAAAGGTTTTCTTCACGCTGTGAGCAACGCGGATTGCGCGCGCCCACTCGGAGATGAGGAGTTTGCTCCTCCTCGGGAAAACATGTATCACGTGCTTTGAGTGAATCCACTTGTCGATGTCGCGCGTGGGTGATGCTTTCGGGAAATAGAGGCGGAAGTGTGTGCCGAACTTGAAGCCGGTTTTCAGAATGAAGCCGCGGAGCCTCCAGTCCTCGTAAACGCTGTACATGCTCCTGAAGTCAGGCCTGCGCTTCGTCGCGAGTTTTATCACTTCCTTCTCATTCGCGTTCTTGAGCGCGAGCCCGCAGTGCTTCATCATGAAAAGCGTTTCATACACGTCGAGCTTGCTCAGCCTTCCGCGCTGCTCTGCCTTGTAGCTCCCGAACTGCCCGAGCCAGTAGGTTTCGTAAATCTCCTTTCCCACCACGTCGTCGTCGATAATTGTCACCAAATCTTCTGGGAAGAAGAGGCCGAGTATGCTGTATCCGGGCGCGTTGAATTTCCCGGAGGG
>JBFMAP010000013.1:0-12222 GCA_040755655.1 Microcaldota archaeon | reverse complement strand
CAGCAGGCCCTGATGGAAGCGTTTTCTCTGTCTCGCTTCGCGGAAAAATAGCACAAAAATTAAGCGAGTTAGGGGCAACATTTTTTACGACGTGAAACCGTGCGAGTTTTGTAAAGTCAGGTCTGAACTCGGCCTCCCCCTCAAGCTCAGAGGCTTTTTTTATGATGTCCCAGAGCAACCTAACCGCTGTTGCCTGCGTCTCATTTGGACATATTTTCAACATGAGTGAGATGAGCTCTCTCACATCCTCCTCGTTTGCTTTCGTTTTATTTATTCCAGCGCCGCTCTTTATTCCAATCCAAAGTTTTTCAGCAAGTTTGCGCAGGGTTTTCTGTCTTATTTTTAGCTCTTCGTCTTTCTTAAGATTGAAAAACGCATTCGTTCCTAATGTCCCCTGGCTACTCCCATCCTTGAGAAAATGTCCTTTTGGTTTGGGCCTGAAACCCTGTATGCTCCCACCAGAGAACAAGTAGTAATTTATTACTGGACTTGTTTATATACTTATATGACCGAGCTTGAAGAAAAAATTTCTGCAGATTCAGATTTCCTCGAGCGCGGGCAGAAGGCCGCCTTCGGAGAGGTTGAGATAAATTCCGATGTTCGGAGGATTCTCGAGGCGCGGGGCATCACAAATTTTTACAAGCACCAGGCAGAGGGAATTGAGAGGATACGCGCAGGCGAGAATGTCGTGGTGAGCGCGCCCACCGCGAGCGGCAAAACCGAAATATATCTCGTGCCTGTGGTTGAGGCGGCGCTTGAGGGAAAAAATAGTCTTCTCCTTTATCCCACTAAGGCGCTCTCGCGCGACCAACTCGAGAGGTTCCGCGAGTTCGCGCTACTAGGTGCGCGCGCAGAAGTCTATGATGGCGACACCCCGCAGCAAGCCCGCGCGCGCATACGTGCGGATAAGCCGCAAATCCTCATCTCAAATGTAGATATGCTTCATTTCATGCTCATGAACGCGCGCCTTTTCGACTGGTTTTTTTCAAAACTGAAATACGTTGTTGTTGATGAGATTCACATTTATTCAGGAGTGCTGGGCGCGCACCTCTCGAACATCTCGCGGAGGCTCCACCGCATACTTCTCAAAAATAAAAACACGGACGTCCAGTTTGTCTGCTGCTCTGCCACGGTTGGAAATGCGCTCGCGTTTGCAGAGCAGATTTTCGAGAGGAAGTTCTCGCTCGTGGACGCGAGGTGGGCTCCGAAATCGAAGACGCACCACTACATCGTGAATTCGCTTAAGAGGGGCGAGAGCTACACAACCACGAGTTTGAAACTAGCGCGCGCCCTACTTCTTGACAAGGAAAAGGTTCTCGTTTTCGGGAACAGCCACTCGGTTGTGGAGAGGCTCGGGATGATTGCGAAAGAGGAGGGAATCCTGTTGAAAGTCTACAGGAGCGGGCTCGGGGGAGATGCGCGCAGGAGGCTCGAGCACGAGTTCAAGAAAGGGGACGTGCGCGCGCTTGCCGCAACTTCGGCGCTGGAGCTGGGAATGGACATCGGCTCCGTCGATGCGGTCGTTCTTGCTGGATTTCCCGGGACGCTCACGCGCGTCAGGCAGAGAATAGGAAGGGCAGGGAGAAAGGGGCAGGAGGCGACTGCGGTTTTCGTCGCGCGCGAGAACCCGCTCGACCAGTACTACGCGGAGAACACGAATGAATACCTGAAAGGAGAACCAGAGAACTGCTACGCGAACCCCTCGAACGAGCACGTGCTTCGGCTGCAGATTCTCGCGATGGCGCGCGACCATCCCGTAGACTCGGATGAGATAGGCGAGATTGAAGGCGCGCGCGCTGTTCTGGAGTTTCTTCTGCGCGAGGGGTTTCTGCGCGATTTTTCAGGCGTGTTCATCCCCACGAGAAAGGGGCTTGCCCTACTGCGCGCCTCAGGCGTGCGCGGGAGCGCGGAGCCTGTGAAGATTTTCGACGCGGAGAGCGGGAAATTTCTGGGCGAGCGCGAGGAAACGATGGCGCTCTGCGAACTTTTCCCAGGCGCGCTCTACCTCCACGGAGGCGAGCAGTACGTCTCTGAATCGCTCGATGTTGAGAACAAGGCCGCGCGCGTGCTGAAACTCCTGCGCCCAACGGCGGAATACACTGTCGCGCTCAGGGAGAAAACCGCGGAACTGATTGATGTTTTCGACGAGCGCGCATCGCTTTCGGGAAGACTGAGCCTCGCGAGCGTCCACATCACGGACGAGATTTATGGCTATGTCAAGCGCGATTATCTGCGCGACGTTCAGGTTTCGAGAAAAATTTTCGGCGAGCCGTACCTCCACTCTTTCGATACGCACGCGATTTTCTTCGATTTTCCTGCGCGCGTAGTGAGTTTAGTCGACAATTTCGGGGACGGGCTGCACGCGCTCGAGCATGTTTCTATTGCGATGATGCCCGCGCTCACTGGCGCGGACACAGCGGAAATCGGTGGGATAAGCTACCCCTCGGGAAGGATGTACATTTACGACGGGGTGCCAGGAGGCGCAGGGCTCGCGCGAATCATTTACGAGAAATTCGAGAGAATATTGGAGATGGCGCGCGAGCGGCTTGAAAAATGCGAATGCAGGAGCGGATGCCCCTCGTGCGTGCTCGACCCCATGTGCGGGAACGCGAACAGGAACCTGAGCAAGAAAGCCGCGCGGGAGATTGCGAAGCTTTTGCATTAACGCTGTTATTTTAAATCTAACATGCGTAAAGATTATGCGTGTTCTTTGTGAGTTCAAGGTGACACAATGCCGATGCTCTATCCGATAGCCACAACTAAAACTGAGCATATAAGAGAGAGTAACCTAACAAAGGACCCATTCCATTTCTTCAAGAAACTTGACTTCAAGGAGACGACTACAATAAAACCCTCCACACCAGGGTTTGACACGCATAGTCTCACTAGGGTTGATCTGGACACGAGTTGGTTATCCCCGCGCCAAAAAGATTGTTTGGAGGAACTCACAAAAGCGGGAAATGCAATTGATACTTTGTTCTGGAGGCAGATGACTCCTCACGGTTTTGAGATAAAAGAGATGCTTGAGCGCGCGCTTCCATACATAAAGGACGAATCTCTGAAGCAGAACGTCTTGGAGTATTACCAATTTCTTATAATGAACCATGGTTACTATAACGCAACAAAAGCCGATACGAAATTCACACCCCCATTCTCGCAGGACGAGTTTCTCCTCGCGCTCAGTCCTCTCAAAGCAAAATCTAAACCGGAAAAGAAAGAGCTCGAAGCCCTCAGGCTTGAGTTCTGGCTTCTATCCGATGAAATGTACTCCAATTATAGTGAGAAAAAGCCAGATGGGGCAGAGTTCTATCCAAAAAATCTAACCGCAGCCGATATAGATTTTGCGGTAGCGCTTAAGCAGATAAGCAAGAAAAACAAAATGTTTGAGCGTATTTCTAACCTGCTTGAAAAATCCGTAGCGAGATTCGAAGAGAGCGACGAGAGCGAGGGAAAATTAATCGTGAGCCTTCTTCGACAACTTGCAAAATCAGCAAAGGCGCGCACGGCTTCAGGATTTGAAAAAGAAATCAAACGGATAAACACGCTCGTCAGAGGCGATAGGAAAGGCAAAGCGGACGTAATTATGCGGTCACAGTTGCAGGATGGAAATGAGGCGATCCGCGTTGAGAAACGCGATAGATGGAAACTGAAAGCCGTACCTTTCGAGAAGGAATACAAACAAACTCTGAAAATCGCAACAGGGCACATGCTCAGCGCAGCCAAAATTATCGAGCCGGAAGATGCGGAGTTTGCCGCGTATCTTAGGAAAAGAGCAAAGGCGATGCTCTCAGGAAAAAAGAGCGATTTCGACGCGTCAGATATCGCGTGGATTTGTCTTAACTCGTCGGCTATAAATTTCGTTGGTGGCCCAGTTGAAACGTATGAGGATGAACTGCTTGGTTTGAAAGCAAGTTACCACGCATATCTTGCTATCAAAAATAAAGCAGCTACAGAAAAAGCCCAGAAATTCAAAGAGTTCATGCCCCGTTTTATACGAGCTCTTCCATGCGATGAAAAATACAAAAACAAGAACGTGAGACCGCCAGAAATAGACTTCGTCGATGCCGTTCTGATCGCCGGGCATCCCCATGGAACCGCCACCGCGATTGCCTTCTCCCTGCCAAATGACCCAAAAATAAAAGAGAAATACGGCTCTAGGCTAACGCAAACTGTAAATTTAACTGAGGCGAAGGTTGCGCGCATGCCCGTGCGAAATGTCATATTGGAATCATTTATAGACCAAGATGCTGCCTCTAAATTTACCTCCAAAGAGATGACTGAGGGTTACATACTGCGGATAATGTTCCATGAGTACAGCCACCCGCTTGGTCTTTCGCTAAATGAAAAAGGAGAAGTAGTGAATCCGAGAGATGTTCTCGGCGAATTTCAGTCACCTTTCGAAGAACTAAAAGCGAACGTGATTGGTATCAATTGTACTTTGGTAGCTTTTCAAAATGGCGAAATAACAAAACGCGAGCTTGAGGCTGCGTGTCTTGATGTTGTTTTGGATGGATTGACCTGGGCATTTAAACAAAGAGAACCGAAAATCGCGCACGCGAAGGCAGGGCTGATGGAGTTCAACTATCTTTTTGAGAAAGGCGCAATAACGCTAACAAACGGAAAGTACGCGATGGACTTCAACAAGATTCTTGATGCTGAACGCGATTTGGCAGAAAAGCTACTACTTATCAACGGCAAAGGCGACAAGCAAGCCGCGAAGGAGTTTATAGAAAAATACGCCAAGATACCCGAACACATGATCGAGATGTTGGGCGTGCTTGATTCGTTAAACCTGCCAAAGTTCATTTATCCTGTGCTATCCGAGATATAACAGACTAAAAAATTACTCAATAGTCTTCCCGCTGCACGCGCGCCAGAAAGGGTCCTCCCTCGGGTGCGTGAGGCGCGTCTCCCTCCTACCGACAACCAATCTCATCCCGCGCTTTTTTTCAACAACCTTCCCAACCCTGCTCGCGTCTATTTTTTTCTTTTTGAGCGCGCGCAGAATTTCATCTGTTTTTTCCGGCGCGCAGGTTATGAGAAGGGTCCCCTCGCTGATTGAGATGTACGGGTCTATTTTGAAAAACTCACATACCCTTCTCACCTCGTCGCGCACCATGATTTTTTCCTTCTCAACGACCATGCCCACGCCGCTCGCGCTCGCGACCTCGTAAAGCGCGCCATAGACCCCGCACTCGGTAGCATCGTGCATCGAGTGAATTCCCCTGCCCCCAGCATCAATCGCTGTGAGCGCCTCCTCCACAACGCTCATCTTCCACGCGAGCGCCTTTGCTTTCTGCGCGATTTCATCCCCCAGTTTTGCGCGCACCTTTTTCTCGAAAAAAGTAGCAAGCAACGCGGTCGCCTCAATCGCCGCGCCCTTCGTTATTATTATGTCATCGCCGATGCGCGCGCCCCCTGGCGTGATGAATTTATCGCGAGTGGTGATTCCAATCATCACAGCGCCGCCCACCATGGGATAGTTGCAGCCAGGGTAGCGCGCGGTGTGCCCTGAAACAATAGATATGCCCAACCTCTTGCACTCCGAATGCACTGCAAGCCACATCTCCTCCAACTCGCGCTCTCTCGTCTCAAGCGGCAGGTTCAAATCAACCGCCAGGTATTTCGGCCGCGCGCCCATCACCGCGACGTCGCTCGCGAGTATGTGCACTGCAAACCACGACGCGAGTTTCATCCCGAGTTCGCGCGCGATGTAGAACGGGTCGGTCTCTATCACGAGGACCTTGTCAGTTCCCTCAACCGCGACAACGCCGCAGTCCACCCCGTGCCTGGGCCCCACAACTATATTTTTGTCAGGCGCGCCCAGATGCGGCAGAATCAATTTCCTGAAAACATATGGGGGAACCTTTCCCATCGCAGGAAGTTTCACGCAACCACCTCTTAGTTCAGTATTTTTTCTGCCATTTCTTCAATATTTTAAAATAAGTAATAACGAACGCCACTATGCACGCAACGACGACGATTCCAATCACGAGCGCGGTGTTCGGCTTTTCCGGCTCACTGACTTCTGGGACGGTTTCGACATAAACCGGCGCGGTCTCGTTTGCAGCGGAGGTTGCATTCGCGGTCTGGTTTGCCGCGGTCTCGCGCGCAATCCTTTCTGCATCCGCCGAGAGACTGAGCGCGCCCTCGTAATCTTTCTCCCTATACGCATTCTGCGCTTCGTAAAGTTTGTTCTCGGCAGGTGACGTATCGAACGAGCCGTTCGCCTTGAGTTCCATTATGCGGAAATACGCGCCTATTATCGCGCGCGCTGCGCGCGCCTTGGTCGAGTTTGATTCCGTGAGGTTCTCGCTCCTCGCCCGCGCGCTCAGGTTCAGCCGCGCCCATTCCTTACCCTGTTCGTCTACGTACTCCACGCCCAGGACCGCCTCGTTGTCCTCGTCCAGCGCCCAGGCATGACTCGAGCCGGTCATTATATCCTCAAAACTGGTCTGCCCGCCATCGGCTATCGAGACCGAAATGAACGAGACGTTTTTCCCGAGCACGCTGATGTTCAGAAGTTTAATTGTGTAGTTCCCTATGCTCGCGTCCCCTCCAGTATAAAGCACGAACGAGGCGGCATTCGCAAAACTCGCGAACAAACCAAGCGCGAGAACAAACGCGAGCAATGTTTTTCCGCCCATCCTACCGCCGCCTCTTCCGGCCCTGCACCTCGCGCAAACTCCTCCGCTCGAGCATTTTTGGCAGGAGCGCGCGCCGCACAGCCTGCACGTTGAGACCGCGGCGACCCTTCCGCAGATGTCGCACAGCGCAGCAACAATAGCCATAGGAAGAAATAGAAAATATAAAAATAAAAAGAGATTGGAAGGGCCTATTCCATCTCCCCGCCCATTCCACCCATGCCCCCTGCTCCGCCTGGCGGCATCGCGGGCGCCTTGCCCTTCGCGCTTATCATGTCGTCGATGCGCAGGAGCATCTCCGCTGCCTCGCTCGCGCTCGAAATCGCCTGCTTCTTCACCATCACGGGCTCAATCACACCAAGGAACTTCATGTCGTCGATTTTCGCCGTGTACACGTTCACGCCTGCGCTCCTCCCGTCCGCCTTCTTGTGCTTCGTCCTGAGCTGCACGAGCGTGTCGATGGCGTCCATCCCAGCGCTCTCTGCGAGCGTCCTCGGGACGGTCTCAATCGCGTCGGCGAAGGCCTGAATCGCGAGCTGCTCCCTCCCGCCAATCTCCGTGGCGTGCTTCCTCAGGAGCATCGCGAGCTCCATCTCAGTGCTTCCACCTCCAGTAACATACTTTCCCTCCTCGACCGCGCTGCTGACCGCGCCTATTCCATCCTTGATTGCGCGCTCGCCCTCGCTCACGACGTGCTCTGTCCCGGCCCTCACGAATATAGTCACGCTCTTCGGGTCCTTGCACTTCTCAACGAACACCATCTGCTCTCCGGAGATTTTCTTCTCCTCAACCGCGCCCGCGTATCCCAAGTCCTCCCTGCTCAAATCGTCCAAACTTGTGGCAATTTTCCCGCCAGTCGCCCTCGCGAGCTTCTCCATGTCGCTCTTCTTCACCCTCCTCACTGCGACAATTCCCTTCTTCGCGAGGAAGTGCTGCGCGACATCATCGATTCCCTTCTGGCAGAACACCACGTTCGCGCCGCTCGCAGCAGCCTTCTCCACCATCTCCTTGAGCATTTTCTCCTCCTGCGCGAGGAACTCGCTCATCTGCTGAGGTGACGTGATCTCAATTTTCGCGTCAGTCTCCGTTTTCTCAATCTCGAGCGCCGAATCAACGAGCGCAATTTTCGCGTTCTCTACTCTCTTGGGCATCCCCGGGTGAACGATCTCCTTATCCACGAGCACGCCGTTTATGAGCTCTGTGTCTTCTATCTTCCCGCCCTCCTTCTTCTCCACCTTTATGAAATCGCCGTCAACGAAGTATTTCCCGTCCCTCTTCTCCGCGACCTGCTTTATCGCCTTAACCACGAGTTTCGCGAGTTTGTCCTTCGAACCCCCAACCCCGACAGTTTTCGAGCCCATCGCTATCGATGCGATTTTCTCGAGCGTCTCTGTGTCCTCGAGCCTCACCGGGTAACTTATCGTTTCAAGATATTCCGCTGACTTCTGCGCCGCGTTTTTATATCCATTTATCACAGTGCTCGCGTGTATGTCCTGATCCAGAAGTTCGCCTGCGCGCTTCAGCAGTTCGCCTGCAAGCATTACAGCAGTCGTTGTTCCATCCCCGACCTCCTTATCCTGTGTCTTTGCGATTTCAACCATTATCTTTGCTGCTGGATGCTCCACGTTCATCTCTTCCATTATTGCCGCGCCGTCGTTCGTGATCACGATGTCGCCCAACTCGCTCACGAGCATCTTGTCCATTCCCTTCGGACCGAGCGTCGTTCTAATAGCGTTCGCGACCGCGTACGCCACAGCGATGTTCGTGCGCTGCGCATCCCTCCCAAGAAGCCTCGTAGAACCCTCAGGCAGCACGAGGACAGGCTGCCCTCCAAAATTCGCTTGCACCATTTCCACACCTCCAATTTTAAACGTTCAATCTTTTTCAGAACACCTGTTCTAACCGCATACAACTTTCAAAACGCGCCCCCCGTGGGGTCGACATTTTCACTAGATATAAATGACTACAAATTTAAATATATTTCTGTGGGTTCGGCTTTGCACGCGAAACTTAAAAATTAAAAGTGCCAAGGGCGAGACTCTCAAGGAACGGTTGCCGGAGGGTAGAGGGAACCGCGCAGGGGTTCCTCTTTGAACTCGCGACTTCCAGATGCCACCATTAGAGTGAGTACATCATTGCGCCCCAGCGCTCATCACTCATAAAGCTATGCTTATGAGTCTGGCACTCTAACCAGGCTGAGTTACCTTGGCACAATCTGCGCTCTGCGCAGATGTGCATTTGTCCTAAGGACAAATCGCACGGAGAGTATTTCGCGAATAATATTTAAAAATAAGCGGCAGCGCGGCCGGAACAAATCTAGGCTAGCTTGTACCTGAAAACGCAGCACTCGTCGCCGTTCATCAATTTTTTCGGCCGCTCCATCACTATTCTTGGGTTGAGCGCCCTGTTCATCGCCGGGTCCATGTCGCAAACAAGTTTTTCCCCGATGTCGGCCGCGCCGAGCGCCCTGTAAATTTCCGCGTACCAGCACCGTTTAATCCTCACCTCGAGTTCCCTCTCGCTTTGCTTTACCACTTCGAACTCAATTATCCTCTCGATTCCCTCGAAATCGCCGAAAATTATTTCGAAAAAGCGCCGGAGGTCGACCGGAATCTCGCCTGCGTACTGTTCCCTGATCCGGCGCGCGATCAGCTCCTTTTTTGCCTGCGCGGCGATTTCAACCACGTCATCTCCAAAATGCTTTCGCAGGGCCTTTAGAATGCAAACTCGTTCTTCGACATACTTCCTCTCCAACTCAAGCTCTTCCAAGCCACCAACCTCGCAAAAACCAGTAGCAGTATTGTTTATAAGAAACGCTAAGGAGCGGAGGGCCATAGTCTGCCTTTTGTTTTCAACAGCATCTGACTGAGCGACCTTCGAGGTCTTGCATCACACATCTCGCATTCCATGGGATTCGTTTCACCTGCGCCGGCACATCTCATCGCTTCATCCTCATCTGAACCAGGCAGTCTCGTTTCTGTTCCCATTTACGGCCTTAGGCTCTTCTGCTTTCGTGATGGGCAGAACTTCCTCCCTTTTTTCAAAGAGATAGCTGTCGGCCCCTCGCTCCGCATATATTCGCGCGCCCAAGGTATAAATAGTTATCGACGTTGGAATTCGATTGTCCTTACGCCCCCGTTCTCCTGCCCCTTACCGCGCAGGCACTCCAACGCGCGCCTTCCCTCAATCACACCGAGCAGTATCCTGTTCGAGAGCGAGTGAGAGAATATCGCGACGTTAGCGCCGAGTTTCCCCTCCTCAATGTCGCCTAAAAGTCTGCAGGCTGTTCCTGCTACGCGCTCGATGAACTGCCCCCAGCTCTCGCCCCCGCGCTTCACGCACGCGCGGTCTATCTCCTCGAACCCGTTCGGAATCCTCATTCCGGCCGCCCTTCCGGGGTCCTTTTCAGCCAGCCCTGGTACGATTATTATACGGGGTTTTTTCACCTGTCCTGCTATTGTGGGTTCTGCAGTTTCCCGCGCCCTCAGCGTAGGCGTTACTATTACCGTGTCGATGAGCACGTTCATCTTTCTGAATTTATTCCAGACAAGCCACGCCTGCTCCAGTCCATCGCGCGTGAGCCTAGAGCCAGCGCCGGGGAAGATGCCGTCACGGTTCGCCCAAGTCTGGCCGTGCCTCACAACATATAGTTTTACTTGCGCAGCTTCTGCCACGGCACCACCTACTCGCTGCGCACAGAGCGCGCGTGCTTGATGAGCCTCCAGACAGTCATGTGCGAGACTCCCAATTCATCAGCGATCGCGCGTACGCTCAGTCCTTCATTAGAATAGAGTTCGATTGCCAGTAACTCTTGCTCAGAATTCAGGACCTTCGGCCTACCAGCAATACCCGAACCGCCAGGTTCGCATTTCAAAAGTAGTCCTATAAACCATCTGCGCGTCCTCATGCCTTCCGGAAACTACACTCAACTGCCTGCTTCCATTTCCGTCCTTGCTTACTTTTCTTTCCAACTCACCCCGCATTGTCTCACCTCTTGCGTGGGTTTTATTGGCGGGATTGTTGTTTATAAACGTATGTAACAAAACCTCGCTTCTAGTTCGTTCACGTCGCGCGCTCACTGGTTCTGCGACGGAAGCCTGCACCCTATGCTTTTGATGCACGCCCGCCCTCGTATCTGTACTCGATGTTGCCGTTCTGCGTCCAGCAGTTTGCCGCGGTTCACGTTCTCTTCGTTTATCGCGCGCCCTGTCCGTTAAGCTTGAATTCGTCAGCCTGAGCTACAAAAAAGACACACAGGTCATTTCCGCATGGCAGGCAAAAAAGCAATCTTCATAATTCCTGCTCCAGGTCGATTATCAGCTCCTTGCTGATCATCTGGCGGATCTCCCTCTCGAACTCTTCGCATCCGAAGAGCGCAAGCTCACGGGCGAAATCCTCATCCAGCTGGCTTGAAAGGCCGTACCCTTTCTTGCGCACCATTGCGATTATCTCGTCGGATTTAGTTTTCCTGTTTTTCAGTATGGACTGGATGCGCGACAATCCCGGGTCCTTTTTATCTGGAACGGCTTCCATTGCCAGCGAGTACATCCTCTTTGAATAATTGTAGACGTCCGCATCAGCAAGCCCCTCCAGTGCGGACTTGTACTGCAGCACTTCGCTTAGGTAAGCATAGGGCGGGACATATATGGTGTCCCCTTCCAGCCGGAAAGGCCCCTTGATGCCAATATCCGATGGCTTAACCGCCAAATGCTCGGTCTTTATCTTCTTGAGCAGGTACTTGATTATCAGGCTGGTTCCGATCATGTGGGAAGGCAGGTTCATGTCCATTCCCCGGTACTCAAAGGTGCCAACCTTATTTATGCGCAGGGGCCCCCAGGTCAACTGCAAGGGATGCTTGTCAGCCACTATGTCTAGGTATTCCGGGCACTTTTCTTCGACCATCTCCAGCCAGGTCTGGTGGCGCTTTTCCGAGAGCAGTATCAAGTCAGACAACGTCAGGGAGTACCTTGGTAGCCTTCCGAAAATCGGGTGTTCGGAATAAAGCCCTGAAACCACTCCGTCCTTCTTTTTCATCCACATGTCCCGGTATAGGAAAAGCCTGGTGTCCTTGGCAACATATTGCCCGTCAAGGAACGGTGAGGATTCCATGAAATTCGTGACCACTGGATCCATTGCCACGAGGGCGTTGTAAAGCGAAAGCAGCACTTCCTTGTGTTTAGAGCGGAAAAGCTGGCGCAGGTTAGAGGTCTTCCTGCTGAATGTCCCATAAGGCAGGCAATAGTGGAAGTGGAATCCTGAAACATGCCCTGTGCAGTGACGGTATTTCTCGACTCCCAGCACCGTTTCGCACATGCGGTAATACCTGTCTGAGCGGGGAGTAGGCACGTGGGTCCCATGGTATGTCCCGTAAGGATAGATATGCAGCCCCATCTTTTCGGCTATTTCGACAAGCCTCTCCACTGTTTCAAGCCAAACGTGCGCTCCCTTCCTGACTTCAGTTTTCGGGGTGCTGGATATCTCTATCATGTTGTGCGTGTAGTCCTTGTGCAGCGGGTATTTCAGACCGCAGAAATTTGCGGCAGCCATCAGTTCGTCCGCCCTTGCAGAAACCGACCCG
>JBFMAP010000012.1:0-12293 GCA_040755655.1 Microcaldota archaeon | reverse complement strand
ATAGAACGCTATGAACTTTTGCTAATAAAAGAGGAGATAAAGGGAGAATTGAATCTAAGTCAATTCGTTTGAATTGCCTTGCGTCATTTCCTTTCTTCTGTAAAAACCTCAACGCGCACCTTGTCTCCGTCTTTTAGTTTCAGTTTACCGCGGATGTAGAACGGCGCGATCACCTCGAGAACGTCGGGCCCGTAGTGCGAGCGCTCGGGCAGGACGACCGCGCCCTTGTGCCTCGAGTTTATGAGCGCGGGGAAGGTTTTTATCGCGCCGAAAACTCGGCCGTTCTTCTCGAACCCCCTCACCCACGCGCCGATTTTTCCCTGAAGAATTCTCTTTCCATTCGTTTCCGCGAGTTTGAGGTTCAGCGTGCCTGGGTACGGGACGAAGCCGAACTTCTCCTTGAACTGTTTTTTATACTCATCAAACGAGAGGTAGTATTTCCCGTCCATCATTCCAGAGAAAACTTTCCCCTCGAAAAAAACCTGCTTCTGGAGTTCGAACGCGCCCTTTAATTTCGAGTGGAGCGCGCGCAGTTCCTCGACCGCGCTGTCCGTGAGCCGTATCCCTTCTGGCGAGCGCGAGAGCAGGCCTTCCCTGCATAGTTGTATCAGCCAGCGCGAGACTGTTTGTTGCGGAACGCCGAGCTCCTCTGCAATTTCCGTCGTGGAGATGCGAATGGGCCGCGCGTCAGCTCCTGCACTGAGAAGCAGAAAAAGCACGTCGTCTGCGCTCGGCTTCCTGAGCATACAATCATAGAAGCTGCGTAAGCTCCTCGATGTGCTCCTGCTCGTCGATTATTATGTGGCGGAGCGCGTGGTGAAGGATCTGGTCCTTCGGGTCCACCATCGCGAGTATCCCCTGGTACATCCTCACGGCCTTCTCCTCCTCGCGTATGTTTATCTTCAGCATTTCATTTATTTTCGACGCGGGATATGTCCTCGCGACCTCCATCGTCGGCTCGCCTCCGAGCGCGACTATCCTCGCGCGCAGCATATCCATGTGCTTCTTCTCGTCGTCAGCAATCTCCTTCAGCCTCTCAACCACAGGCTCGGAGTAGAGCCCTGTGACAAGAGAGGCGTGCGTGTGGTACATCAGCCAGGCCTGGTGCTCTGTCGCGAGCGCCTGGTTGAGCGCCTTCACAAGTCCGTCTTTCACAAAATCACCTCCAAATCACCTATTTTTTCTGTGCTCAACTATTTTATGCGTATCCACGAGCGCGTTCACACGCGCCCAGTCGATGTTCCTCATGAACGCGTCGATGTATTTCTTTCGCGCGGTTCCGTAATCAAGAAAATACGCGTGCTCGTATACGTCAAGGATGAGAAGCGGGCTCGCGGTCCACACTCCCTGCGTGTGAATGTCTGTTGAGTAGTTGCGCAGCCGCCTGTCGTCCCAGTTGTACGCGAGGACCACCCAGCCGCGCGCGGCAACCCCTGCAGCCTTGAAATCCGTTTCCCATTTCTCGTACGAGCCAAAATCCTCCTTGAGCATCTCGAGAATTTTTCCCGCGGGTTTTCCATCCCCTCCCAAATTGTCAAAATAACCCTCGTGGAGCGCGATTGCGTTCGTCGCAAAGCACTCCTGCCTCTTCAGTTCGCCGATGAGGCTGAACGTCGCGTTCGCCTCGCCTGGGTCCGCGTTCTCGAGTTTCGCCTCTATCTCGTTTAATTTCTTCACGTAGCCAGCGTAGAGCACGTCGTGGTGCTCGTCAACCTGCCTCTTCGAAATCCCGTCGAGCTCCTTTCCCTTCCACCTCAACTCCTTAACAGCATGTTCCTTTCTCACCATACCACCTCCTCAAATTCCACGGAATAACTTTCGCCTCCGGTTTGTCGTATCTTTTTTATAACAAGCTTCAGACCCTGTTTTCCCGCCTCGATGACAAAGTCATCGAAATAATCTGTTATGCCACAGCTTGCGCAAAACGGACCGCTGAATCTGACCAGAGCCTTTCTGTTTTTTAATCTCACCAAACTTGCCGTGGCTTCCGGATCTCTCATCTTGTTGTACTCGAGTATCACCCGCGAGATCAACCAACCCACCTTCGGATCAAGAATATTTATATCTTGCCCACCATCCCCAGGCCGGGTTTTAGGGTATCGCTTCCGGGTTCCCAGCTCGCAGGGCATACCTCACCCTTGTGCTCATTTACATACACTGCGGCCTCCAATTTCCGCAGCAGCTCCTTTGCGCTTCTTCCTATACTGTTGTCATGCACCTCGTACGCAACGACCGTTCCTTCGGGATTGACGATGAAGCTGCCGCGCAGCGAGACCCCCTCGTCTTCTATGTACGTCCCGAATGCCCTGCACAGCTTACCCGCGGGATCTGCGACCATCGGGAATCTGATTTTTTTAATAGTCGGCGAGGCGTCATGCCATGCCTTGTGCACATAAACGGTGTCGGTGCTAATGCTCAGCACTTCCGCGCCCAGCTTCCTGAACCTCTCGTAATAGTCCGCCATCTCGCCAAGCTCTGTGGGGCATATGAATGTGAAATCGGCGGGGTAGAACATCAAAACAAGCCATTTGCCGCGATAAGCCGAGAGTCTGACCTTTTTCAGTTCTTCGTTGTGGAACGCATCCATCTCGAAATCAGGAATCGTCTCGCCTATTCTCAACATGTTAATCACCTGCATTTCTTGCACAAGCCGTAGACCTCAAGGCTCGCGCCGAAAACCCTGCAGCCAAATTTTCTCTCGAGGAATTTTTTGTCGAACCTGACCTCCATTGGCTTATCCATGTCAAACACCGCGCCGCATTTTTCGCAGAGGAAGTGCGGGTGGGGCTCAGAGTGACCGTCAAACCTGCTGAGCGAATCGGTCGTTATCTTCATCACCGCGCCCTCCCTGCTGAGCTGCTCGAGATTGCGGTATACTGTCCCCAAACTTATGCGGGGGATTCTTTTCCTTACCGCGATGTAGAGTTCCGGGGCGCTCGGGTGGGTCCTGACCTTTCCAAGCTCCTCCAGAATTATCTTCCGCTGCCTCGTGAGTCTTTCCATTGTCGGTAATAATAATCATTACTATTTATAAACCTTTCGCACGCGGCTGATGGAAAAGGATTAAATCGTATCGCTGGAAAAGGAACCCATGGATATATTTCAGGCGCTCTTCCTTGGCGTTTTGCAGGGGCTTACCGAATGGCTTCCAATCTCCAGCTCGGCGCACCTCGCGCTCGCGCAGAACTTCCTGGGGCTGGGCGCGCGTATCGCGTTCGACGTAATGCTGCACTTCAGCACGCTGCTCGCAGTGCTCGCTTTCTACGCGCGCGATATCCTCGCAATCGCAAAAAATTTCCTGAAAAGGAATTCGCGCGAGCAGAAATTTGTTATGAATATAATTATCGCGTCCGTGCCGACCGCGATTATTGGGTTCGCGTTCAAGGATTTTTTCGAATCGATGTTCTCGAGCCCGCTGCTGATTGCGCTCGCTCTTTTGATTACCGGGGCGTGGTTGATGCTCGCGAGCAGAGCGGGAAAAGGCGAGCGCGGAGTCAGCGGGCGCGAGGCGTTTGTCATTGGCGTGGCGCAGGGGCTCTCGGTCGCGCCCGGGATATCGAGAAGCGGGGCGACGATAGGCGCGGGATTGCTGCTGGGAGTAGATAAGAAGGAGGCGGCGCGCTTCTCCTTCCTCGCGGCGATACCGGCGATAATCGGCGCGGCAATTTTCGAGGGAAGAAAGGCGGTTTTTTCATCAGTCGAGCCAAGCGCCGTGATTGTTGGGACTGCGGCTGCTGCGCTAGTCGGATATTTTGCGATTTCTTTGCTCCTGCGCGTTCTGGAAAAGAACAAACTCGAGTATTTCGCGTACTACTGCTTCGCGCTTGCTGTTTTTGTTATTGGAGCAGTGATGCTCGCGAGGTAAATTACAGCACCTGCGGCAGGCGCGCGAGCCTGCTGCCTGCCTTCACCACCAACCACGCGAGAACTCCTCCTGCGAGCGCTGTGAATAGTTGCACGGCTCCCATCGCGGTGAGGAAGAGAGCCGGAACCAGATTGAACTGCAGCAGCGCGAACGCGCTCGCGAAAAGCAGGGATGCCTTTGCGAAAGAACCAGCTATTACTGCGAGTGCATAGGACGCGCGCCTCTCAATGAGAAGCATCTTTATTGCGAGTATGAGGATGAAATTCCCGGCCCATATGAAAGGCACCATTATGGCGAGCGCGGGCGTGAACGGGCCGAAAAGGACCCCGCGCGTGAGCGCGCCTATGCTCGGAAGGAGTGAAAGGAAGAAAGCCTGCCTAGCGCCGAGGTTTAGCGCGGTGATTATCAGGAACGCGTTCACGAGCGTGCCCACGACCTGCTGCGGATGGCCGACAAGAACAGGAAGCGAAAACGAAAGGAACGCGAGAACGCAGAATTCAACGAACTCGAAACTGCTGCCGAGTTTGAACGCGCGGTTTTCAAGAGCCGCGTATGCCCATTTCCATTCCATCCAAACACCTCCAAATTAATTCACAAATTCACATTTTAAATTCCATACGCCTTATCCGGCGTGTACTCGCAATGGAGAAGTTCATGCGCCTTTTTTGAGAGAGGCTTTCCGAGGAATTCCTCGTAGAGTTTTTTAATCGCGGGGTTCTCGTGGGATTTTCGGACAGGCAATCGTCTGTCAATCCTGTAAATCGCCTTTGAGCGCGCGGCAATCGCCTCAAGGCGATGCTCGCGCGGCGGAAGCGGCTGCCCTCCGCCGCCAACGCAGCCGCCAGGGCACGCCATAACCTCCACGAAGTCGAACGTCTCCTTCCCGTCGCGTATCGAGTCCAGAATCTGGCGCGCGCCGCCGAGAGTGTTCGCGACCGCGAGTTTAAGTTTTCTTCCGTTCACTTCCAACTCAGCCCTTCGCACGAAGCCGAAGCCCCTCACTGCCCTGAAGTCAATCTTCTCAAGTTTTTTCCCTGTGAGCGTTTCAACAGCAGTGCGGAGCGCGGCCTCTGTCACTCCGCCGGTCGTGCCGAAAAGCACGGCAGCGCCGCTTGAGACTCCGAGCGGGTAGTCGAACCCCTCTGGCTCCATAGAGGGAAGGTGTATCCCTGCCTCCATCATCATCTTCGCTGCCTCGCGCGTGGTGAGCACGAAATCAACGTCCTTAACCCCTGAAGCGCGCATCTCAGGCCGCTCTATCTCGTATTTTTTAGCAGTGCAGGGCATCACAGAGACGAGGACGATGTCCTCTGGCTTCAGGTTGTTATTCTGCGCGTAATAGGTTTTCGCGACCGCGCCGAACATCTGCTGGGGCGACTTGCACGAGGACAGGTCTTTCAGGAGTTCTGGGTAGAAGCGCTCGATGAAGTTTATCCACGCAGGGCAGCAGGAACTCGAGATTGTGGGCTTGCCTGCCTTTATGTTCTCCACGAATTCCGCGGCCTCCTCCACTATGACAAGGTCTGCACCGAAAGTGGTGTCGAAAACCCTCGCGAACCCCAGCCGCCTCAGCGCGGCGACCGTTTTTCCTGTGACTATCGTGCCTGCTGGCATCCCGAACATCTCGCCGATGCTCACGCGCACCGAGGGCGCGACCTGGCATATCACGTGCTTGCCTGAGTTGAGCGCGTCCCACACCTCAGTGATTGACTCGCGCTCTGAAAGCGCGCCCGTGGGGCACACGATGGTGCACTGCCCGCACGAGACGCACTGCGTTGAGAAGACTGGCTTGTTGTGCGCGGTTGTCACCGCAGACGCAAGCCCCCTGTTCATGAAACTGTAAACCCCGACAGTCTGCACGTCGCGGCAAACGCGCACGCACCTTCCGCACAATACGCATTTGTCAAGGTCGCGCTTTATCGCAGGGCTCGAGATGTCGATGCCGTGCTGCCTTGAACGCATCGGGTAATCGTAATGCCTTATCCCGTGCTCGTAAAGCAGTTCCTGGAGTTCACAGCCGCCGTGCGCCTCGCAGGTCTTGCAGTCGCCAGGGTGCGAGCATAGTAGCAATTGAAGCATGAAAATCCGCGCGTCGAGAACGCGCTTTGAGCGCGTGGAGACATCCATCCCCTCCTGCGCAGGCAGGGTGCACGAGGCGCGCAGCCCAGCACCCTTCAGTTCAACGAGGCAGAGCCTGCACTCGCTCTGAGGGGGCAGGCCCTCGTAATGGCAGAGCGTCGGGATGTATATGCCGATTGTCTTCGCAGCCTCGAGAACGGTTGTGCCTTCGCGCACGGTGACTTTTTTTCCGTCTATTGAAAGCGTGATTTTTTTCGCCATATGCAATCACTTGCGTTTTACGTTCGCATTTTCCAAACTCGCGTTCATCCTGCAGACGCCGGCAGGGCATCTCTTCTCGCGGATGTGCGCGTCGTACTCGTCGCGGAAATAGCGTATTGTCGAAAGGACAGGATTAGGGGCGGTCTGCCCGAGCCCGCACAACGAGGTTTCCTTTATTATCCCGCCCATCCGCTCGAGCCTCTCCACATCGCCCTCCTGCCCCTTTCCCTCTGTGATGCGCACGAGTATGTCCAGCATCCTCGCGGTGCCCTCCCTGCAGGGCGTGCACTGGCCGCAGGACTCGCTCTGCGTGAACGAGAGGAAGTATTTCGCCACGTCGACCATGCACGCGCCCTCGTCCATCACCACGAGTCCCCCTGAACCCATAATCGAGCCTGCCTTTTGAAGGGACTCGTATTCAAGCGGAAGGTCCAGGCATGAGGAGGGAAGGCATCCCCCCGAGGGGCCTCCTGTCTGCGCTGCCTTGAACTTCTTCCCACCCTGTATCCCGCCGCCTATTTTGAAAACCATGTCGCGCAGCGTTATGCCGACAGGAACCTCGAACGCGCCTGTGTTGTTCACGTTGCCGGTCATGCAGAACACTTTCGTGCCCTTGCTCTTCTCCGCGCCGCGCGATGCGAACCAGCCCGCGCCCTTTAGAAGAATGTTTGGCACGTGCGCGAGAGTCTCGACGTTGTTTATTGTTGTCGGTTTCCCCCACAATCCCTTCTGCGCCGGATACGGAGGGCGCGCGCGCGGCATTCCCCTCTTCCCCTCAAGCGAGGCGATGAGCGCGGTCTCCTCCCCGCACACGAACGCGCCTGCGCCAAGCCTCACGCCCACATCGAGAGAGAAACTAGAGCCGAGGATGTTCTTTCCGAGCAGTCCGTTTTTGCGCGCCTGCTCGACCGCCTTTTTTATGCGCGCTGCTGCAAGCGGCTTCTCCGCGCGCACGTAGAAGAAACCCTCTGTCGCTCCGATAGCGTACGCGGCGATAATCAACCCTTCAAGAACCTTGTGCGGGTCGCCCTCCAGATTCACGCGGTTCATGAACGCGCCAGGGTCCCCCTCGTCCGCGTTGCAAACCATGAATTTTTCGTCCGCTTTTTCTTTCCTGCAGAGTTCCCATTTCAAACCAGTTAAGAAGCCCGCGCCTCCCCTTCCCCGCAGCCCTGCTCTCTTAACTTCCTCTATTACTTTCTGCGGCGCCGTGCAAAGCGCTTTCGCGAGCCCGGCATAGCCACCGCGCGAGAGGTAATGGTCGAGCGATTCAGGGTCGATAAGGCCGCAGTTCTCGAACGCGTCGCGCATCTGGAGCGCGTAGAACGGGATGCTCGAAAGAAGAGGAACCTTTTCCCCTCCTTTGAAAGCGCACGCGCCCCTTCTCGCGAACGCCTTCTGCGCGTAAACTTTATTTTCAAGGGTTGATGAAACGAGCGAGGGAACATCAGAAACTTTCACCTCCGAGTAAATCACGCCCTCGACGCCTGGCGCGCGCACCTCCACGAGCGGCTCTGCGAAGCAGAAACCCATGCATCCTGTCGCCACGACCTCGCAGTCAGAGCCGCGCCTCTTCAGTTCTGCGACCAGTGCGTCTCTCACCTCGCCCGCGCCTGCGGAAAGCCCGCAAGGTCCCGCGCCCACGTAGAAAACAGGCTTCGGCGGATTGAACAATTCGATGACGCGCGCGCGCTTCGCCTCCTTGCACGCGGCGTCGTCGTGGCACAGCGCGCGGCCTGCGACGAGTTCCACCAGGGCAACGCACGGTTTGCCCGCAGAGCAGACAGGACACCTGCTTACGCCCTTTGGAGCGCCAATCTCCTCCTGCGAGGGGTACATTTTCTTTTCAGCCAATCAATCACCGAACTTGGAAAGGATGGATTTTATTTTCGAAGGCTCCACGCGCGAGAATATGCTGCTGTTGATGCGCACAATCGGGCCTAGCGCGCACGCTCCGAAGCACCTCACAGAGAGAAGCGTGAACTTCCTGTCCTGCGTGGTTTGCCCTGCATTCACTGCGAGCAGTCTCTCGAACTCCTCCAGAATTTTTTTCCCGCCCTTCACGTGGCACGCTGTCCCTGAGCACACCTGTATTATGTTCCTTCCCGGGGGATGCAGCCTGAACTGCGCGTAGAAAGTGACAGTGCCGTAAATTTCCGAGAGAGGGATGCGCATTTTTTCCGAGATGAGCGCGAGGTTCTCCTGGCTGAGATAACCCATTTCCTCCTGTAGTTCCTGGAGAACTGGAATGAGCGCGCCGCGCTCGCCCGCGTGGCTCTCTATGATGCGCGCGAGTTTCGACTGGATGTTTATGCTGGGCGCGGTCTCCACGAAAACCCTCCATAACCTAAGGCTCTTTGAATGAGAAGAAGTTTGCTTCCCATATTTATAAATGTAATTATTTCATACTTGTCTGGATTGAGAGACATGCTGCTTGGTGGGTACTGGGAAGGGGGGTGGGCGCGATGCCGGACTTGAAGAAGGCGGACCTCGCTGGTCCTGGGATAGGGAACTACGCTGATTTGGAGAAAGTGCTGCCTTCGGGTTATGAACCGCTGCTCAACAATCGCGAAACGCAGAAGGCGGTTTACAGCATCAAAAATTATATCGAGAAGAACCTGTGCAAGGAGCTCAACCTGATGATGGTGCAGGTGCCGCTCATAGTGGAGAGCGAGAGCGGATTCAACGACATGCTTGACCGCGACGGCTCAAGGACGCCGGTCTCGTTCCACATCAGCAACGACTACAACAAGAACCGGGTGGAGGGGCAGGTTGTGCAGGCTGCGACCAAGTGGAAGCGGTTCGCGCTCAAGCAGTACGGCTGCAAGGTCGGCGAGGGAATCTGCACTGACATGCGCGCGGTGCGCAAGGACTACTTCCTGGACCACGACCACAGCGCGTACGTTGACCAGTGGGACTGGGAGAAGGCGATAACCGCAGAGGACCGGACGCTCGCGACCTGGAAGGACGTGGTGCGCAGAATCTGGAAGGTCATCACAGGCGCTGAAAAGCACGCCCAGAAGGAGTTCCCGCAACTTCGGGAGAGCGGGCAAAACCTGCCCGAGGAGATAAAATTCATGCACGCCGAGGACATACTGGACATGTACCCGGATATGCCGCGCAAGCAGCGCGAAACAGCGATACTGCAGAAATACCCCGCTATCGCAATCATCGGAATCGGCTGGACGCTCAAGGACGGCTACCCGCACGAGATGCGCGCGGCAGACTACGACGACTGGGTGACCGAGACGGTCTCGGACGACGGCAGGCCGATGCACGGGCTGAACGGCGACATCCTCGTGTGGAACCACGTAACAAGGCGCAGGCACGAGCTGATGTCAGGCGGCATACGCGTAACTCCTGAGACGCTGAAACTGCAACTCGAAATGACAGGGCAACTTGACAACCTGAAACTCCCGTACCACAAGGCCATCATGAACAACGAAATCCCGCTCAGCGTTGGCTCAGGCATAGGGCAGGGCCGCACCCAGATGCTCCTCCTGCGCAAGGCGCACATCGGCGAGGTCACCGTGAGCGTCTGGCCGAGGATTCTCAAGGAAATCTGCGCGAAGAAGAACATACACGCGCTTGAGTGAGGTGGCGCGTAATCGGCCGTCCGCTCGCTGTAAAGTGCTCTGCCTGACCGCCGAAGGGGGCGTGTCCGCGGAAAACGGATTATCTCTTCGCCTTAACCTAGGTAAGCCCGCTTCCGCTTTCGTATTCGATAGAGAATTATCTCCTCACCTTTGACTTCGAACACGATTCTGAAGTTCTTTATCCGTTCAGTGTAGCAGTTTGCCTCATGCTCCAAAGGTTTCGAGAGGCGTGGGTTTTCTTTTATCCGCTCAAGCCGCTTCTCAACGATAACGCGAATTGATTTATCGAGCCCGGCGATATCTTTGAGAAACTCCGAAGTAGGTCGAAGCGCATAAGGCATCTATTCGCCTCTGAGCGCTTTCTTGAGCTCCTTTTCACTGTGGAGTTTGAGCTTTCCAGCTGCAATATCCTTCCTGGCCTTTCGGATGTACTCAATATCTTCCTCTTCTTCAATTCTGTTCTGGATGAGCTCATACTTGTTGTTCAGTTCTACAACTCCGAGACGAAGAGCCTCCACCTTTGACTTGGCGAGACCCTGCCTAACGGCTTCACTAAGTATCTGGTCTATCAAGCCTTCAAATTTCATTGTTGAGTGCATAACCTCACCAACTATCTTATATGTTATCTATTATATAATACTTTCTATTACACCTAGGATATTTTTCGTAAGTCATTTGGGTCTGCTTGGTGGAAAATGCTCTGTCTGACCGCCAGAGGACACGTTATTTCTGCGGAAATGAGGAGTAAGAAAAGCGGCTGTGAGACATCAGCACTCAAAAAGCCATTTTTTATAAGCCACGATGAACAGATTCTGGCGTTTGTTTTTTAGCTCAATATATTCAAGCGGCACTGGAATGTGCTTTTTGTCGAGGCATACCTCTCCGTGAATTGCATGTCCGCTATCTGCTTCAACAATTTTAATGAGAGTTGCCGGTTTTCTTTTGATTCTGCATTCTTGAGGAACAGTAATATTTTCTTCAAGAACACAACACCACCCAGTAAATTGTTCATCTTCGCTATACGCATCGACAATTGCAGTCTCGATGATTTTATCTATATGATTTCTAATTTGTACCGCCCCTATATTTTTCTAAACTCCTCTTGCAAAGCAGGTTTTCTCTTGTTCTCTTGCCTAAGATTTTCTATAAACTTGCTAAGCTCAACAAGCTCTTTTTCGTATTTGTTTTTCGCAAGAAGGTCTTTCGCCCTTTTCAGATAATCCGCAGCCATTCTATACCCATTGCGGTTGCTCCAACGAAGGCTTGAGAGGGTGAGAAGCTTCAATGCCTCCGCAGCTGATTCGGGCGCCTTTTTTCTTAGGGCTTTTTCTATTATCCTAAGTTCGTTATCATCCTCTTCCGTGAGCTTTGAAAGAAGTCTTTTCAGCCCTTCAATATCCTCATCAAAAGCAAGAACCTGCGCCAGAACATCTGTCTCGCCAGAATTCTCGATATGCCGTATTATTTCGGCCCTTTTCTTAGGCCACACTTCTGGGTCGCTAAACTTTTTCAGCTGCTCGTACTTGCCAATGTCCCAGTCGTGCATAAAAGCATCAAACATGCTCTTGAATGCCAAATCTTTTTTTCCAAGCGCCTCTTGCGCCTGTGCAAGTTTCTCTAGCACCTCGCTTTCTACGAAACCTTTCGCAAACGGTAGCGCCCTTTCTGCGGCTTCTGCTGCTTTTTCGTATTCCTTATTCTTAGTGTGATAATCAATTAACCTTTCGAAAGCGACCGAAAAGTGCTTCTCCGCGTTATTGATAAATTCCTTTATCTTTCCCTGCCGCAGATTGAGCGTGAGGATGAAATCGACTATTGCTCCATATTTATAAGAGCGCTTTCTAGAATCCATTTCTTCCGAAAGCATTTTCTCGGCAATCTCCTGAACTGCTGGGAGAAATTTAACACCGAGTTTTTCCGCGAGCTCGTCCTGCAGGTTATCACCAAGTCCATACTCATCGTCAAAAGCAAGCTTCATCCATTTCTGAAGTTTGCCATCTGCCTCCCCTTCATCTAGTGAGACCAAATTGAATGCTTCAACCATCTTCTCGCAAGCTTCATCAAAGATACTCCCGATCTTGCCGTTTGAATCGTCCACCTTCTTTATTCCTTTCGAAATGCCGTAAGCAACTGCTTCGAAACAGGCAAGAGCGCTTTTTGCATCGCCTCCTTCCAAATACTCTGTTCCCTCGTCAAGAAGTTCCTCAAGCTCTTCTGCAAGCTCGCTAGTTTGATAGTAGTCCCAGTAGTGGTCTCTTCCACCAAAAATCTGCCTCACTCTTCCCTCAAATGCTTCGAAAGCTATCGGTTCATCCTTGCTTCTCGAAATACGCTCGAGCAGGCGCCTATCGCTTCTCGCGGCTTTCAGCACAATTTCTGCAAGCTCGTCCTTACTCCGCCCAAGGAGCTTTTCCTTCAATCCCTCCACTTTTGGCACTTCTTTCTTTTTATTGAGCCAATAAAGCAGAAGAGCGATTCCGTGCTTGCAGAAA
>JBFMAP010000011.1:0-12364 GCA_040755655.1 Microcaldota archaeon | reverse complement strand
TGACCGTGTAATTGCCATTTTCTCGGTATATGTGGTTTGCAGTTACATTTCCTGTGCCGTTTAGTTCTGCAACTGTTCCTGTTTCGTTGATACCATCGCCCCAATTTATTGTTACATTGTGGATGTCCAAGATTCCAACATCAGAAAAGTTGCAAACTAGAGCAAATGAATTTCCTTCTGATAAGGAAGCATTGACCGGACAAACAAGTATTGGGGGAAGATTGCTAACCGAAACAAAGGTTGTGTCGTTTCCAGCTCCACCATCATCATCTGTGACGGTTACTGTGACCGTGTAGTTTCCATTGTCCAAATAAATATGGCTTCCAGTCACGTTGCCTGAGCCGTTAAGCTCGTCAACTGGCGCAATCTCAATTCTGCCGTCTCCCCAATTAATTGTTGCATTGTGCGTGTCGGAGATTCCTTTATCTGTGAAATTGCAGGTTAGATTGAGTGAACCCCCTTCTGATAAAGATGCAGAAACTGGACAAACGACTTCCGGCGGAAGATTAATTACTGACACCGTGACTGTGCTGTTTCCAGCTCCTCCGTCGTCGTCTGTGACGGTTACGGTAACTGCATAGACGCCGCTTTCATTGTAAAGGTGAGTTGCTGTCACGTTTCCCGAGCCGTTCGATTCTGCGAGTGTTCCCACCTCAACGCTGCCGTCCCCCCAGTTAATTGTTGCATTGTGCGTGTCCAAAATTCCTTTGTCAGTAAAGTTGCAAGTGAGATTGAACGAGCCGCTTTCTGGCAGTGAGGCGTTGGCTGGGCAAACAACCTGTGGCGAAGTGTTATTAACCTCGACTATGGTCGTGCCGTTGCCGACCCCGCCATCATCATCGGCGATATTTACTACGATGGTATATGTGCCGTTCTCTTTGTATGTGTGAGTTGCTGTCGTGTTTCCTAAACCATTTGATTCATTGACTGTTCCTGACTCGTTGCTTCCATCCCCCCAATCAATGAATGCGGTGTGATTATCCAAAACTCCAAGATCAGAGAATTGGCATTTGAAATCAAATGAAGCACCTTCACCAACGGAAATTGAGGCGGGACAATTAACTGTTGGGACAACATTAGCGACATCGATTTGTGTCGTGTTATATCCAACGCCGCCATCCTGGTCTGTGATATTTACGATAACAACGTACGAACCATTTTCTCTGTACGTGTGAGCCGCGGTTATATTTCCTGAGCCGTTTAATTCGCTCACTGCCCTTGGCTCAATTAAACCATCGCCCCAGTCAATTGTCGCGGTATGTGTTTCCATTCCATAATCTGTAAAGTTGCATGTCAAATTGAACAACTGACCCTCGGACAAGTTGATGGTAGTTGGGCAAACAACTACCGGAACGGCATTGCTCACGTTTACTGTTGTTGTATCATTAGACGACACTCCAAATCTGTCTGTTACTCTCAAGGTTACTGTAAATATTCCGCTATTCGCGTATGTTTTGTTGACAACTGCGCCTGTCATTTCAAATACTCCATCGTTGTCTGTATCCCATTCAAACGAAGTGATATTATCGCCAGTGCTATTATCGGGATCATAAGAATTCGAGCCGTTTAATGTCACGGGCGAACCCTCAACACCTGAGTAAGGTCCGTTAGCATCTGCGATTGGTGGGCTGTTAACCTCTGTTAGAGGGAGATAATCTCCTCCGTTCGTTATATTGCCGCTAGAAGTGTAAGGTAGATACGTGTCGCCCAAACCATCTCCTGTGTAATCGACTCCCTGATAATCGCTCCAGAAATTGCCGCCTATATTAGTACCTCCGATTATATTCGTGCCTGCAGCCTTGGATACGTTCCAAATGTTGTTTCCATTATCGAACGCGTTAGTTGTGCTGCTGTTGAAGTAGTTGTTGTAGATGCTGTTGAGTTGAGAATTTGACAAATACGCCCCAATCAAATTGTTAGCGAGGACGTTTGATTCAAGCGTATTGCCGGAAGAGTTGTAGATGTAAAATCCTGCATTGCTGTTTAGTATTGCGTTTGATGTGAATATGTTGTCATTTGAGGAGAGTACAACAAAGAAAGCGTCCGAGCTATTCTGAACCGTATTGGCTGCGAAATTGTTGTTGGTTGAAGAGAGCGAGTAGACTCCGGCAACGCTGCTGTTGGCTATCGTGTTGTTTGTTACTGTGCTCTGATTGGATGAAGAATAGAGAAAACCAAACTTGTTTTCGGTGGCAGTATTTTTTGTAAAGATGTTGCCAGGAGAAGATTCAAGGAAAAACCCATAGGTGTTTTTCTCAGCGATACTTTCCGTAAATGTGTTGTTAGGAGAGGAAAATAGATAAAAGCCCCCGATGTTATCGCGTGCATTATCGAGCGCAAACGTGTTGTGTGATGAGTCTGAGAGGTAAAATCCTTCGTTGTTGTTCAAAGCCGTACTTGATGAAATTATGTTATCAGAGGATGAATAAGCAAAAAGAAAGCCAAAAGTGTTGTTTTGAGCCGTGTTTTCGGTTATGTTGTTGTTGGATGAGGAAACAAGAACAACGCCGTAGGTGTTGTTAAGAACTGTATTGTTGGTGAGCGTGCTGTTTGTCGTAGAAGCAAGAGAGATGCCCCGACTGAAGTTTTTGATGACGCAGTTCTTTATCGTGATGTTTTGTCTGTTTTCAGATGCTACGCCAAAGCTGGTTCCATTCCCTATTATGCTATACCCGCCGCAGTCCAATGTGATGTTATCCGCGCCTATTGTCAAACCGCGTCGCGGGCAGTCTAACAAATTGTTGCTGAGGGTCGCATTCAGGGTAATCGTGTCGCCGCAGGAGGGATCGATGTTATCGATAACCGACGGGCTTTCGTCAGGACCAGGGGCGAGCGAAATTTTTTCTGGCTGTGGAAACGAAGTTTCTATTTTCTTATTTTTGTAACTTTCTAGCAAAGACAAAGCAGAATCTTCATCGCTGAAAGTTGTGGAGGAATCCAATATTAGCGAGAAAGAAACACTACTAAAAAGAACAAGAACAAACGCGCCGATTAAAAAAAGCCCGAATTTTTTCACTTGGAATATTTTGGGGGCTAAATTTTATAATACTATCTTTGTTTGCGATTACAAATTGTACACGGCAGTTGGGCGTATCCAAAAAGGAAAAGGAGAATTAGTTTATGTCGGCGTCCATGCCTTTGCTGCTGCTTTACGGTCCTTCTTTTTACCTTTATCCTCATCTGCGAGTTTACGCAACTTCCAGGCGCCGGGTGGTTCACCCTGGCACCTGTGCGAGCCTGGTTCATTTTTGGCTTCTTTTAGTTTTCGCATTTCTCCACCTCCGACGTAAATACAACAGTTGTATTATGTGCAATGGGGTTAATAATCGTTTTGTTTGAGCTGGCGCGACTGGGGTTTCGTTACAATCGAGCGAGCATTTTATAAACCTGAAGATGAAAATTACGCTATCGCAAGAGAGGTATCTTTGTGAGAATACTGACAATTCACGCGGACTTCGTGGAGTTCGAGCCGCTGGAGAAGGCGCTCAGGAGCGCGGAGGAGGTAGCCGAGGGCAAGGGGAAGAGGCGCGTGGAGGAATGCCTTGTCGTGTTTTCCGCTGTCGAGAAGGCTGACGAGGAGAATCCGAGCGTCATTGCCGAGCTCACGGCGCGCGAGGCCGCGAACGTCGCGGAAACAGTGAAGTGCAACAGAATCGTTCTTTACCCCTGGGTCCATCTTACTTCAACACCTTCAAAACCAGACGTGGCGCTGGATGTTCTCAAGAGGTGCGAGAAAATCCTGAAGAAAAAGTTCGAGGTCGAGCGCGCGCCGTTTGGCTGGTACAAATCTTTTGACATCAAATGCAAGGGGCACCCGCTCAGCGAACTCTCGCGCGAGATAAAGGCAGAGGAAATCGACGAGGGGAAGGTTCACAAACTCGAGATAGAGGAGCAGATGGAAGAAGAGGAGAAAAAAGGAGAGGCGCTCGCGCCTGTGTCCGAGTCGCTGAAATTGGAGGAGCAGGTAAAGAGCAGATATTACATACTCACGCCGAAAGGAGAAGTTTTCCCTGCGGACGAGTTCAACTACAAGCAGCATCCGGATTTGAAGAAGTTCGCGGATTACGAGATAAGGAAGGTGCGCGCGTACGCTGTGGAGCCGCCGCACATAAAACTCATGAAGGAGCACGACATCGCTGACTTCGAGCCTGGAAGCGATTCAGGAAATTTCAGGTGGTATCCGAACGGAAGGCTGATTAAGAAACTGCTCGAGCGCACAATCACGAAATACTGCACAGACTACGGCGCGATGGAAGTGGAAACGCCGATAATGTACGACTACGAGCACCCCTCGCTGAAGAAATACCTCAACCGCTTCCCGGCGCGCCAGTACATCGTGAAATCAGAGGACAAGAATTTCTTCCTCAGGTTCGCGGCGTGCTTCGGCCAGTTCCTGATCACGCACGACATGGTCATTTCCTACAAGGATTTGCCCCTGAAGATGTTCGAACTCACGAGGTATTCCTTCAGGCGCGAGCAGAGCGGCGAGCTTGCAGGGCTGAAGAGGGTGCGCGCGCTCACGATGCCTGATATGCACACCCTGTGTGGGGACGTGGAGCAGGCAAAAAGCGAGTTTAAAAATCAATTTTTGAAGTGCAAGGAGTGGATGGAACTCCTCGGGCTCGAGTTCGAGACAGGCTTCCGCATTGAGAAGGAATTTTTCAAGAAAAACAAGGAGTGGTACTTGGAGATGGTGCGCGCGCTCGACCGTCCGGTGATGCTCGAGATTTTCGACGTGAGGTACGCGTATTTCATAACGAAATTTGAATTCAATTTCGTTGACGCGCTTGACAAGGCGAGCGCGCTCTCCACAGTGCAGATAGACGTGGAGAACGCGGAAACGTACGATTTGAATTACGTTGATGAGAAGGGGAAGAAGAGGAGGCCCGTGCTCCTGCACGCGTCCATAAGCGGGAGCATCGAGCGCGTTGTGTACGCGCTGCTCGAGCGCGAGGCGATGAACATGAAGCACGGGAGGCGCGCGCTCCTTCCGATATGGCTAAGCCCCACGCAAATCAGGATTGTGCCAATTTCCGAGAAGCACGCTGAGTTCGCCGAGGGCGTGCTGAACGAGTTGCGCGCGAGGCGCATCCGCGCGGACATCGATGATAGAGGAGAGACGTTGCAGAAGAAGGTGCGGGACGCGGAGAAGGAGTGGGTTCCTTTCGTCGCGGTCATCGGCGACAGGGAGTTGGAAAGCAAAAAATTGAGTGTTAGGGTGCGCACGAGCGGGGAGAGCAGGGAGATGGACGCGGGCGAGCTCGCGCAAATTGTCGAAAAAGAGAACGAGGGGAAGCCCTTCGAGCCCCTGACACTTCCTGACCATCTCAGCAGGCGCGCGTTGTTCTAGAGGAGTTGAAATGTCCAACACGAACCTAACAGGTAAAACTCAAAGAAAAAGATTAACGCTGAGAAAGCCTGGAAGTATGTTCGGGAAGTTACGCGGTACTATCGATACAAGCAACCTGAGAGAAAAGCGCGACCGCATTTGCTGACCAGAAATTACTTGTTTATTTTATTCCTAGGGCAGCCTTTATTGCTTCCCTGTCGAATCCCACGATTATTTTCCCATCAATGTCGAGAACAGGCACGCCCATCTGCCCGCTTTTATTCACCATTTCCTGCGCAGCGGCGTGGTCGCGCCCAACATCAACATCGTTGTAGGAAATTTTATTTTCGTCAAGAAATCTTTTCGCCATGTGGCAGTAAGGGCAGGATTGGGTGGAATACACTTTCACGTTTTTCGCGCTGGGCATGAACATCACCTCGCAAATCTTTAGCACACCTCATTTAAAAAATACTCGTGCACGCGCGCATCCTCCGTAAGTTCCGGGTGGAACGAGGTCGCGAGAAAATTGTCCTGGCGCGCGGCGACGATGAATTTTCCGTGGTGCGCGAGAGGCTCGCATTTTCCGTAAACTTCTGTTATTGCAGGCGCGCGTATGAACACGCACGGGAAATCCGCTATATTTCCAATATTAAGATGAACCTCGAACGACTCACGCTGGCGTCCGAACGCGTTGCGCGTTATTTTCATGTCCATTAGTTCGAGAAGTTTCTGCTTTGTTTTCTTAACCTGCGCGTCCCCCTTCTTCGCGAGCAAAATTAGACCCGCGCACGTGCCGAAAATCGGGATGCCCTCCTCGCCCAGTTCCTTCACGCGGCCGAAAAGTTTGCTCTCGAGCATGAGCCTGCTGATGGTCGTTGATTCGCCGCCAGGGATAACGAGCGCGCCGACCATCTCCAACTCTCCTGGCCCGCGCACCCATAAGGGATTCGCGCCGAGCTTCGCCAGCATATGAATGTGCTCGCTGACCGCGCCCTGAACGCCTATTACTCCTACTCGCATGAAAATCAATAATGTATTGGAGAAAAAGGAATAAAACCTATCTCTTCCTGCCCTTCTTCGCTGGCGCAGGAGCGGTTGGCGGCCCTTTTGGCTTGCGCATTTTCATATAAGCGAGCAGGAGCGCGAGGAGGATGAGGATGAGCGCCGCGCAAAGCGGGGCGTTGGCTGCGAAGAGCAGGGCTGTTGCTGGCGCCGGCTGTTGCACTGTCTCGCTTTCAAAGGTCAGAGTGTTATTCGCGGATGGTTGCGGAGCCGGAGCAGGGGTTGGCGGCGCAGGCGGAAGCGAGATTTCTGTTGAGACAAAATCCCTTAGGATGTGGTTCGGCACGATGTAATCGTATGTACCGAGCTCGTCTGCGGAATACGCGCCCTCTCCGCTCTCGTTTGTTGTGATTGTTATCCTGCCGCCCGAAGGCGTTACCGCGAGTACCGTTTCATTAGGTAGCGCCGTCCCGTTGTCCAGCATCAACTTGACCACGATTTCCGCGCCCAGATACGCTGATGGAGGAACGTCGAGAACGACGACGCTTGGAGGCGCGGGCTGCTCTGGCGCAGGCTCCTCTTTTGGCGGCGCTGGCGGGGATGCCTGAGGCGAACTGTAACCACCGCCGCCCCCAGAATATCCGCCTCCTCCGCCCCCGCCGGTGATAACAACTGGCGGCGGGGTCGTGGATGTGGCGAACGAACTCTCGCTGGAGTTCGCGCAGTTATCTATGTAGCAACTTTGAACGACGTAATAATAGGTCGTGCCCTCCGCGAGACCGGACAGGGAGAGCGCGTGCCACGTGACATTTTCCGCGCTCGTTGCGTTGCCCGCGTAAACTGATGGCGCGGTCCCGTGGAAAACTGTCGAGGTGCTGTTTATGTCGGTGTTCCAGGTAATGAGCGCGCTTGAGGTCGTGATTGAGGAGGCGGACACGTTGTAGATGACCGGAACGATAATCACTGTGACATTGACGTAAACGTACTTCGTTGGCGCGCCTGTAGCTGAGAATGAAATCTCCAACCAATGAGTCCCACTCTCGAGCGAGCTCGTGTTGAATGAAACGATTATCTCGTTCGCGTTTCCAAGAGTGAGGTTTTCTGGGCACGCGAGGACCACCGCCCACGTTTCGTTCGAGGCGCAGGTTATGTTCGTGAGGTTCTGGTTTCCCGTGTTGTTCATAATGTACGTTCTGTTTGTTATGCTTTCATTGTAATTCGGCGCCGTGAAGTTGTCGCTCGAGGGCGAGAGCTCGAAGTCGTAAATAATTGTCGCTGGCTCGTAAACTGTAACGGAAACGTATGCGCTCGCGCTCGCGTTCTCGGTTGAGAAATTCAGCGAAACGTCGTACGCCGCGCTCGCAAGCGAGGACGTGTTGAATTGGACTGTCACGCTCGCATTTTCTCCTGTTCCGAGCAGGGGCGGGCAGTCGAAAACTGTCACCCAGGAAGCATCAGGTGCGCAGGTGAAATCCGCGAGGTCTTGGTTCCCTGTGTTCGCGAGCGCGTATGTTCTGTTTGTAAGAGTGCCTGTCTCGTTGGACGCGTTGAATGAGTCGGTTTCTGGCGAGACTGTGAAATTGTAAATTGGCGTTATCGGCGGAACGTAAGGCGTGACGGTTATTGAGATGCTGATTGTACGCGTGAGGTTGGCTGCCGAGATTGTTATTGTCGCGTTGTATTCGCCTGCCAGGAGATTTGAGGTGTCAAACTGGACAGTGAGGTTCGCGCTTTCGCCCTCATCACCAACCCCGAGCGAGGGAGGGCAGTTGAAAACCACAGCCCACGGAACGTCTGGGGTGCACGTGAAGTTCTCGAGTTCCGTGTTTCCGGTGTTCGCGAGCGTGTACGTCCTGTTCGTGAGCGCGCCAGTCTCATTTGAGGCGTTGAACGAGTCGGTTTCAGGAGAAACCGTGAAATTGTAAACTGGTGTGAACGGGGGAACGTATTGCGTTACGTTAATCGAGATGTCGATTTTTCTGGTGATGTTCGCTGCCGAGATGGTTATTGTCGCGTTGTGCTCTCCTGGCGCGAGGTTCGAGGTGTTGAACCTCGCGGTTATCGTTGCCTTGCTTCCGGGGTATAATTTAAACGGGCAGTTGTATACCGTTATCCAGTCGTAGTCTGCAGCGCAGGAGAAGCCTGTGAGTTTCTCTGTTCCTGTGTTCAGAATCTCGTATGTCCTGTTCGTGAGCGTGAAGTTTTCGTTGGACGCGCTGAAGCGGTCCGCCTGCGGCGAGACCGTGAAGTTGTATACGGGGCATGCGCTAACGCCTGGAACCGCCAGTATCACGAGTAGGAGGAGAACATCTAACGCTCTAATTTTTCTTTTAAGATACATAGGACCAGAGACTACATTTCGCGAGACGAAAAAATAGCCTCGCAGTATATTATCCCTTTTTTAATATTTAAACGTTTCGCTCGCCGACGGCGGGAATGGCAAAAATAGGCCTCATACGCCCCTTATTTGCATCCTCTGGCTTTCCGGCAGCGTCTTTATGTCCGTCCCTTTCATCGGCTCGCCCAAATTTTTCGAAACAGAGAGGAGAACTTTCGGGTCGTTGAAGTGCTTCGCGGCCTCCACTATTGCGCGCGCGAACTTCTCCGGCTTCGCGGACTTGAAAATTCCCGAGCCCACGAAAACGCCGTCAGCGCCCAACTGCATCATGAGCGCCGCGTCCGCAGGTGTGGCGATTCCCCCTGCAGCGAAATTCACAACAGGAAGCCTGCCCAACTCCGCGGTCTTGTTGACCAACTCGAGTGGCACGCGGTACTCCTTTGCCTTGTCCGCGAGGAAGCCTGCGCTTCGTTTTCCCTGCACGAGTTCCTGTATTTGCGCGTTAATCCTTTTCATGTGCCTCACGGCCTCGACCACGTTTCCCGTGCCTGGCTCGCCCTTTGTGCGTATCATCGCCGCGCCCTCATTAATTCTTCGTAGTGCTTCTCCGAGGTCGCGCGCCCCGCACACGAACGGAATAGTGAATTTCTTTTTTTCTATGTGGCTCTCCTCGTCCGCAGGCGTGAGCACCTCGCTCTCGTCCACCATATCCACGCCGAGAGCCTGCAGGACCTGCGCTTCTGAGAAATGCCCTATCCTGCACTTCGCCATAACAGGAATGGTGACCGCCTTGCATATCTTTTCAATAATTGCGGGGTCTGCCATTCGCGCGACGCCCCCGTGGGCGCGTATGTCAGCAGGAACCGCGTGAAGCGCCATCACGGCGACAGCGCCAGCCCTCTCCGCAAGTTTCGCCTGCTCTGGACTCACCACGTCCATTATAACGCCGCCCTTCTGCATGCGCGCGAACCCCTCCTTCAAACGCGTAGTCCCTAGCCTCGGTTTCGTATGCTTCATAAATACCAGCGTGAGAATATGCTCAATTAAATATATTAAATTTCTCCCGCGCGCCGATGATGAGCGTTTTTGCGCGCGCGAAGCATTTATTAAACTTGTAACCAATTCCGGTTATTTTCTGACCGTTTTATTCGCTTTCGGGCGCAAGGCTTAATAAAATGCTGCGCGAAAATGGATTACTAATTCTGCAATTCACTAGGGAAATTTTAGGAAAATGTAAAATTAACTGAACAATTACGGAATAAATCTGTGGAGAGGTGGGAAGATGAGCAATGGTGAAGGAGGAGAAAAAAGCCCGTGGTTTGTAAGGGGGTTTGTGTGGTCTGTTAAAGCATATTTCAAAATACCAATGAAATATATTGTTAATCCTTTTGCGGAATGGGCAAAAAAGAACATATTGAGCGCCATTGACGATCCGCTCCGTATAGCGTTGATCGGTATTGGTTTGACAATTGTAGCTCCTGCATGGATTGTCCTTACCAGTCTTGCTGGAACTGGCAGCATAAGTTGGAGTTACAATAAATTTGTAAATCAATTAAAAGGAAAGGAGCTTAGTAGCAAAGTAACTGAAGATCTGAAAAATTGTTGGAAAACTTCTAAGAAAGTTTTTAAATTTGGTATTGTCGCTCCGCTAAAAACAGCAGTCTACTTTGGGGTAATTGATGTACCAAATGCAATTAGGACAGCGCCAGATTGGGGAGAGCATGGTAAAAGCGGAAATGTTGAACAGCAGGGAAAAGAAAACATAGATAACCAGCAGAATAAAGGAGCAACACCTGCTGAGAAATCCAAGAAACCACGACTTTATAATGACGATTATTATAAGGAACAGAATCAAGGCAGTGCACCAAGCGGTGATGATAGTACTTTCAGTTTGAAGACGCCGGCTGAGGCAGCAAAGCTCGCGATACTAAACGAGACCGTGGGCAGTAGATTAAAGACGAGCAATACAAAAACAAAAGTACAACTGTCGGCGGTTAATAGTAAATACCGACAAATGCAAAACAGAGTATTCGCGCACGCCTAACTTTTTCTTCTCCTTTACTTTTTCTGTTTCGTTTTAATTTCATTCCCGCTCGCTAGAGGAACGCCGTCACCGAATAGGAGATGAGCGCGAGGAATATCAGGCACATGAGCGCGCTCACGAGCATGAACGCGGTGCCGAGCGCGCCGAAAATCTGCTTCACCTGCGCCTTCGCATTAGTAAGACCCGTCTTCGCCTTCGTGACGCTGGATTTCGCGCTCTTTATGTTGCTGTCAATACCGCTTAGCTGAGAGTTCAGGTCAGAGAAAATGGTCGCCGCTCCCCTTAACTGGTTCGCGTTCGAGCCCAGTTGCGTGCCCGTGTTGCGTATCGAACTTATTGTGGAAGAGGGGATTGAAACCGAACTTGGGAATGCGGCAAGAGCGTCTGCGAGAAGGCCCATCGAGGAGCCTATGTTCTCCACACTGGGCGCGAGGTCTGTGAAAAGTTTCGCCATCTTATCGGTGATATCAGGAAGCGTGCTCACGGTGCTTGAGACGCTGTCGAAACTCCTCTCCGCGCTTCCCAAACCTGAAACTGCGTTGTCAAGCTGCGTCGTGGTCATGTTCTCGAAAGTTGCGAGCATCGGGGAGATTGTGAGATACGCGAACAGGGTTACGAGAATGCCGACAACGCCAAAAAGAATTCCGCCCGCAGCGAAAAGCGTTTTAATCATTTTTGGAAGAGAGCTGAAAACCCCTCCTCCGGATTTTGGCTTCGGTTCGTATTCCTCGTATACCGCCATTACAATCCCCCCAACCCGCCTTCACGTGGTTCGTGAGGCGCGTGTTCGTGATGAGCGTGCTCGTGCGTATGCGATGTTATTGTGATTCGCGTGGCGCGTGTTCGTGATGAGCGTGCTCGTGTGACTCGTGGCGAGTGTCGTGTTCGCGGTATTCGTGCGGTCCGTGTTCATGGGGCGGGCGCGCGTGCTGCGCGTGCTCGTGCGGTGAGTGTTCATGTTGCTCGTGCGCGCCGTGGTGCGGGTGGTGAGTGTCGTGTTCGTGCTCGTGGTGCTCGCGGTGCCAGTGGTGCGGAGGCCGCTTCCTTCTCCCAGAGCCATACCCTATGCGGTAAGCCCAGTACGCGACTCCTCCTATGATTAGTATGAGGACGAAAAGCCCGCCGTAAACGACAGGTTTCATCGAGTCTATGCGCGCCTCCTCTGCGCTCGCGAGCCGGTTCGCCGTGGATGCAAGCTCCTTCGCGCGCGCAGGGTCGGTGTAGAGCATGCTCTCGGACTCGCGCGCAAGCGAGCGGGCCTCCTCGAGACTGGCCGATATGAGAATCGAGGACTGCGTCTCCGCGCTCTGGATTTTCGCGCGCGCCTCGACGAGCGCGCTGCTCGCGTCGTCAATATGCGCCATCTTCGCGTTCAGCGCGGCCTGCGCGCTCGCGAGCTTTTCTTTCGCGCGGGTGATCGAGAGGTTCGCGAGCGGGAGGTCATCATCATTGAGCGCCTTCTGCGCGTCGAAGAGCGCTGAGGTTATGTCGTCGAAAGTCATGAGCTGGTGGTACTCCGCCACCAGGGAATTCATCTTTGAAACCTCGGAGTTCAGCGTGCCTATCTCGAAAGAGAGCGCCGCCTTCACGCGCTCGAGGTTTTCGCGCGCAGGCTGGATGAGCGTTTCGAGCGCGGCGATTTCGTTTTCGA
>JBFMAP010000010.1:0-12459 GCA_040755655.1 Microcaldota archaeon | reverse complement strand
AGAGGCAAAGGAAGCGAAAGGGGCGAAGGAAAAAATCGAGGTAAAGCTCAGCCTTGAGAGCAAGGCAAGGGCGCTCCTTCTCAGCGAGATAGAAATTAGGGAAAAGGACGTGGACGACCTGCTCGCGAACCTTGAGACGTCTCTGCTTGAGGCCGACGTCGCGTATGAAGTTTCGCGGGGCATCTGCGAGGAGTTGAGGAAGCGGCTTGTTGGTATGAAGGTGCATAGGAACAGGGTGAGCGAGAGCGTTCGTGAGGCTATACGCGATGTGCTTGTCGAGAAGCTTGGCGCGCGGAGACTTGATTTCGTCGGCGCAGTTGAGCGCGCGCAGCGCCCTGTTAAAATTCTTTTCCTTGGCCCGAACGGCGCCGGAAAGACCACCACGATGGCGAAGCTCGCGCGCCTCCTTGGCGAGCGCGGGATAAGGTGCGTTTTCTCGGCGAGCGACACGTTCCGCGCAGCTGCGATAGAGCAGACAGAGCATCACGGAAAAAAACTAGGCATACAGGTCATAAAGCACAAGTACGGGGCAGACCCTGCAGCAGTCGCATTCGACGCGATAAACTACGCGAAGGCGCACGGAATCGACGCGGTGCTGATAGACAGCTCCGGGCGGCAGGAGACGAACGTGAACCTCCTTGACGAACTGAAGAAAGTCGTGCGCATCGCGAAGCCTGACCTGAAAATTTTCATTGGCGAGAGCATCGCTGGCAACGCGATTGTTGAGCAGGTCAGGAAATTCAACGAGGTCCTGGGGCTTGACGGCGTGATACTCACGAAGATAGACTGCGACGCAAAGGGGGGAGGCGCGCTCTCCATCGCGCAGACCGCCGGCGTTCCGATAGTTTACATTGGGACAGGACAGAGGTACGAGGACTTGGAGGAGTTCGACGCGCGCAAAATCGTCGACGAGATTCTGTCTTAGGATAGATATTTAAAACTGCTGTTTCCAAACCCGGTTGGTGAATTTATGGCCAGGGTTCTTCCGCGTTTTGAGGTAGAGAGGCTTATAAGAAAGGCGGGCGCAGAGCGCGTCGGCCTGGATGCAGGCGAGAAGCTCGCCGAGATTCTGGAGGACAGGGCGAACGAGATAATAGAGAAGGCGAGGAGGATATCGCGCTACGCGAAAAGGAAGACGCTCACGCGGAAGGACATCGAACTCGCGTGCTCGTAGGTCATGGCATCTTTTCCACAACGAACTCCAGCTCATTTAAAAATTTGTTGGGGCGCGCGCGGCCCTGAAGGCGGAACTGCTTCCCCACTATTTCCTTTTTCTTCAAATCAATTATCGTTTGGACGTCAATGTCGTTCGGAATTCTTTTTATTTTCAGCAGTTCGTTCGCGACCTCCTCGAAAAAAACAGCGGTGATGGGCGCGCTCCCGTCGTCGACCATCGCGATCAGAAGGTATCTGCTCCTCCCATCGCGCTCAAAACTCTTCGCCTCGATTTTTTTCACCACCGCGTCTATCTCGCAGCGCGCGCCTTCCGCGAGCGCGCGTATGCTGGATTTCTTGGGCGCGGCGGGAAGCACGAAGGCGTTTCCGCGCGCGCCCACGTGGAGCTCGCCGTTTTTCACCATCCCGTTTTCAACCCGCAGAGTGTCGCCGACGCGCGCAGCGCCAAGTAGCAGCGAATGCTGGTCCCACAATACCACGCGCGCCTCCCCTGTCTCGTCCTTGATTCTGCAGGACGCGATGCTGGATTTTCTTCCCTCCCGCTCAAATTCTCTTCTAGGAAAGATTTCCAGAATGCTTCCGCTCGCGTCCGCGCTCAACCCATCCTTCAGTTTGCCGAGGGGCGTTGTCTTCTGCGATGCAGGCGTGAGAACGGAAACTGCCCCGTCAAACGAAAGATGCAACTCGCCGTTCTCCTTCACGTACCCGTTGGTGATTTCCAGCTCCGCACCCTTCTTTATCTCCCCCCTCTCTACGCGCTCAACGTCGCCGTGCCACAAAACAAGCAACGCGGTCGCCTCGCCGTCCCCGATGAGCACCCTGCACACCTTTCCTTTCTTTCCGCCTTTCTCGAACGCGCGCGGTGGAAACACCCGCAACACAACCCCGCGCGAATGAACCTTTTTCATCCCTGTTTTCAACTCTGAAACGCGCGCATCATTAACCTCATCAGGCTCGCGCACGCCCAAATCGCGGGCGACTGCGCGCGCAGCAGTCTCGTCAGTGAGAAGACCGCCGAACCCCTCTTTTTTCCTCTCCACCAACTCCTCGAACTCCTTCTCAGAAATTTTTTTCTCTGCCATGACGCGCGCCTTCACCTCTTCAAACTCGTTTTTACCGCCGGCCATAACCGTATTAACGGAATTAAAAATATTTATTTATGATGTGCGGATATGATGCGAGTGAGGTTATGGAGGAAATCGCGGAAAACGTTTATGTGCTGTTCGGAGCGGAGATGTGCTCGAACGCATACGTCCTTGAAAGCGGAAATGAGAAACTGCTCATCGACGCAGGCGACGGCACTCTCAGCATTGATTTCAGGCCGAAATACGCTCTTCTCACGCACGGGCACTTCGATCACACCCGCGGGGTGAAAAGCTCGTGGCTGCGCGTTTTCCTCCACGAGAGCGATCTGCGCGGAGGGAATATAATCTACGCGCCGCCTAATGCGCGCGCGTACGACTTCAAGAATTTGGATTTCGGGGATTTCGAACTCGAGGTGATTCACGCGCCAGGCCACACGCTCGGCTCTGTCGTGATTTACGAAAAGAGGAACAGGATTCTATTTTCTGGCGACACCCTTTTCGCAGGCGGCGCGGTTGGGAGGACGGATTTGGAGGGCGACGAGAATCTGCTCGCGCGCACGCTCGGGAACATAAAAAAGATAGACTACAAACTTTTATGCCCTGGGCACGGGAACGTTGAGTAGACTTGGAACTTAAACGCTGAACTTCTTGGATTGCGGCGTTTCGTCTGCCAGCATTTTGTCGATATCCTTGGGGGTTGCGATCAGCGCCAGTTCGCCTGAGGATAAATCCGGTTTCAGCGAGAGCTCCTCGCTCATCCTCTCAGTTGCGGCTGGCGCCGGGTGCTCGTACGCGTTTGTGATTTTCGTTATGTTCTGGTTCGGCTCCTTGTCAAGCCTCTCGCGCGTCTCCTTTGAAAGTTTTTTAACGAGATCCTCAAAAACTTCCCTGTGAAGCATGAGTTCCACGACCGGAACCCGCACGTCGACCTCGTCTGCGGCGTATTTGAGGTTCATGCACGCGTCCGCGAAGCTAGGCGTGTAAGCCCGCTGCCAGAACGCGAGCGCGGATTCGTATTTCTCAGCGAGCGCCTCGATCTCGTATTTCTGCGATGCGTACCGCGGGTCCTCGGCGAGTTTCCTGAACTCCTCAATCGCCGCCGAGAAGCGCGCGACCGCCTCCTGCGTAGGCGGCTCGTTCAGATTTAATTTCGCAAGTTCAGTGAATGCTGGCTCGCTCGCGAGCGTGGGCGCTGGCGCGGCCTTCGCCTCGAACCTCTTGAGAGCCTTCTCCTCCACTATATCAACAACTTCCTTGTAAGGCTCGTACTCCTCTTTTTTCCTTATCTGCTCGAACCTCTTATGGACCTCCTCGCTCGTGCCGGCAGTGCACGCCAAACGCAGCTCTTGAAATTGCTGGCTCCTCGCGAAATCTGGGTCCTGCGCCATTTTCTCAGGGTCCTCGCCGGTCGCGAGGTCGCGGAGTACTGAGCCGATTGAAACGAGTGCGACTGGCTCGGTGATAACGTGCGTCTCCTCTATCCTGTAGACTCTTGGCTTAAGTTCAATATCGGCGAAGAGTGGGGACGCTTCAACGTCGCCAGTGGGTTGTGGGACTTGATACTCCAGATTTACGATTACGTGCTTCGTTATCTTTTCCTCTATCGGTGGCTCGTGTATCACCGCGGGTATGCTCGAGTCCCTGATGTTCGCGCTTGCGCGCGTCTCGTTTGCTATTGCCGTGAGCTTTGCAAGCGCGCCCCTAGTCGGTTCGTCCAGCCGCAGCTCCGAATAGTTTACATACGGGCTTATCGGGCGAACCGAGCCTGACTTGTCCTTGAAGAACCCTTTTTGCAGGTTGGCGAGCGCGAGTACAGTTATCTCCTTCTCTGTTTTTCTCATCCGCTCGATGTCGTTGTGGTTTTTCGCGTCCTTGAACTGCCGCTCGAGCTCGTGATACGCGTTCGCGATTCCCATGAAAATTCTCGAGACATCCACGCGCTCCTTCGGCGTTAGAAGCTCCTTCCTCTCCTCGCGCGGCGCGAAAGCCTCGCCCTGAAAAAGAAACACCATACGCCCACCCCAATTAAATTTCTCTTCCCTCGTTTATATACTTTCCGCACACGCGGAGGTTCGCAAGAATTATTAATGCGCGCGGAAGAATTGAAAGTATGATAGCGCTGGTTACAGGCGCGAGCGGCAGGATAGGGAGCGTGCTCGTGCGCGAACTGCTGAAGAAAAAGAAAATTGATGTGCGCGCGCTCATAAGGAAAGAAAAAGAAAGCGCCAGGTTACCAGAAGGGGTGCGCGCGTTCGTTGGAGACATCACGCGCATCGAATCGATGAAAGAGGCGGTTCGCGATGCGGATTATGTTTTCCACCTCGCCGCGCTCGTGGATTATTCCGCGCCTGAGTCGCTGCTTTACGATGTTAACGTCAAGGGCACTGACAACATTCTGAAATTATGCTGCGAGGAGCGCGGGCTCAAGAGTTTCTTGTTCTGCAGCACCATCGGCGTGCACGGGAGGAGTCTGAAGCACGTTCCTGCGGACGAGGGCGAGCCCTTCAACCCAGGCGACAGGTACAACGGCTCGAAATTTTTGGCTGAGAGGACGGCGCTGGGCTACAGGGGCCGCGTGCCGGTCGTGGTTGTGCGGCCTGCGGTCGTGTACGGGGCTGGGTTCGAGGAGGCGTATTTCCCGATTTTCGAGCTGATGCGCGCGCGCAGGATGCCGTTCATCGGCTCTGGCGAGAATTACATTCCGTTTGTTCACGTGAGCGACGTTGTTCAAGGGATGCTGCTTGCGAGCGAGGACGAGGACGCGGCCGGAAGCACGTACATTCTAGCGGGCGACGAGACGAGGACGCAGAGGGAGGTGTTTGTGCTCGCGTGCAGGTATTTAAACGTTCCTCCACCAAAAATAAGCGTTCCGGTATTCATAGCAAAAACATACGCGCGCATCGCAGACGCGCTCAGCCGCGCGCGCGGAAGAAAGCCGAAAATCATCCCGGAATATGTTGACGTGCTCGCATCGAACCGCGCGTTCGACATCACGAAGGCGAAAAAGGAGTTGGAATACGAGCCGAAAGTGAAACTTGAGGATGGAATAAGGGAGATGGCCGAGGATTACCTTGCAATTTGCGGCAGGTGATCGAGTGGTAGGAAAAATCGAAAAGCACATCAACGACGGAATCGCAAGGGAGGGCGCGCTCCTTTTCGTTCTCATAGACCCTTGCGACTACGAATCTCCGGAGAAAGCCGTGAGCACGGCGCGGCAGGCGTGCGAGGCCGGGGCCGATGTGATTTTGATTGGTGGCAGCACTGGCGCGCAGGGGCGGCTTCTCGACGAGGTGACGAGGCGCGTGAAAGAAAGCGTGAACGTTCCCATCATCCTTTTTCCGGGAAACATCGCAACTCTCACCGAGTGGGCTGACGCGGTTTATTTCATGTCCCTTCTCAACTCGCGGAATCCATACTGGATATCGCACGCGCAGGCGCTCGCGGCGCCGGTAATCAAGAGGATGAAAATCGAGCCGCTTCCTGTCGGTTATATCGTGGTAGAGCCAGGCGGCACTGTGGGCTGGGTTGGCGACGCGAACGCCATCCCGCGGCACAAGCCGCGCGTCGCAGCCGCGCTCGCGCTCGCAGGCCAGTACATGGGCTTCCGCTTCATAGTGACTGACGTCGGCTCTGCATCGCCGCTCGGGCCTGTACCGTGCGAGATTGTGCGGGAAGTAAAGAAAGCAATCGGCGTGCCCTACATAGTCGCTGGCGGGATAAAGACGACCTCGCAGGCGCGCGAAATAATTAAATGCGGGGCTGATGCAATCCATCTCGGGACCGTTGCGCAGGAGGCAAGGAATGTGAGGCGCGCGATAGGCGAGTTCGTGAAAGCGATTAAGGAGGAGGGAAGGAAGAAGAGGTAAATAAAGGGTGCGAAGGAATATGGCGGGTTGGTGCGTGAATGGTTGAGATGATCGCTGACAACGTTTTCATATTCAAAATCCTTCTGTCGATTGCGGTTGGCGCGCTCATCGGGATTGAGCGCGAGCACGCGAAGCACAAGCGCATGGTCGGCGTGCGCACGTTCTCCCTCATGTCTCTCGTCGGAACGCTCGCCGTGCTCGTGTCCCCGAACATCCTCCCGAGCACATTCATCTCGCTTCCGCTCATCGGCTTCGCAGGAGTAATCGCGTATTCCATTTTATTCTACTACCTCATGTTCACCAAGAGGGGACCATACGGCCTGACCACCACAATCACGTTCCCTCTAACATATATTTTCGGCGTCATGGTCGGGTACGGGATGTTCTACGAGACGATAGCAGGCGCGATAATAACGACCATTCTTTTGATGGGGAAGGGATACTCGCACCTCTTCGTGAAGCACCTGAGCGACGAGGAGATATACGATGCGCTCCAGTTCGGCATCCTGCTGTTCGTCATCTATCCTCTCCTTCCGCAGGAGCCGATTCACATAACCCAGATGATTGCGGTCGACCTGCGCCTCTTCCTCCTGATTGTGATGATGGTCTCGTTCATGAGCTTCGTAGGGTTCCTCGCGATAAGATTTTTCGGCCAGCGCGCTCTCATAATCACTGGGTTTTTCGGAGGGCTCATCAACTCGGTTTTCACGGTCGCGTCCTTTGCCTCAAAATCTAAAAAGGCAAAGGCTGCGTTTGCGACAGGGCTTTCTGCAGCGAGCCTCGCGATGCTCCTGCGCGATTTGTTTCTCGTGGGCGTCATCGCGCCCGCGCTCCTGGGCAAGGTGTGGCTCCCGCTTCTCGGGATGGCGTTCGTGTTCGCGCTGTTCGCCGCGCCTGCATACAGGAAGGAGCAGGGCGGGGAGATTGTTTTCCAGCAGCCTTTTTCCGTTAGTTACGGGGTGAGTTTCGGCGCGGTGTTCTTCCTGCTCATCCTCGCCGTAAATATAGTATCCGCGCTCAACCCGAACTCCCTTTTCCTCACCGCGCTTTTCGGCGGGTTCGTGAGCAGCGCCGCTGTCGTCTCCTCGGTTTCGCTCGTGCTCAGCGCAGGCGGCGTGGGGATGAGCGACGCGGCAATCGCGGTTATAATCGCATGCCTCGCGAGCCTGATGATGAAAACAGTAATCCTTCTCACAACCGCGTCCGATGATTTCAAGAAGAGCGCGCTCCCCTCGCTCGCGCTCGCGCTCATCGTTGGTGTGGCGCTTATGTTTCTTACGGTCGGCTAGACTTTAAACTTTAACAAGTTCCACGTGCTTCCTGCTTTTGTAAATCCTCGCGATGTTTTTTCTGTTTAGTTTCAATTTGTGAACGAACTGCCCGTCCACGATCAGGTCGGCCTCGCACTCCGCAAGAACAACCGCGCGCGAAACGATGCGGTCGCTTACCGCGCGCGCGCTGAACGCCCTCCTGTGTGGCGCAATTGGGGTTATTACGTATCTGCGCGCGTGAGATGGAAGCTCCCTGCCCCCGCAGGAATAGGAATACGCGCTCGAGCCTGTTGGGGTTGCAAAAATCAATCCATCCGCGGAGAATTTGAAATTTTTCTTTCCAACGCGCAGCTCGAACTCCAGCACGCGGTGGCAGTGGCTGCGGAGCGCGAACTCGTTGAGCGCGTCCTGAACTTTCCTTCCGTTCAGTTCGCACGAGAGGAGCGCGCGCTTCTCAACCCCATAGCCGCGCTCCAAAATTTTTCCCAGTTTCGCGCGCCAGTTCTCGCGCCTTGCCTGGCAGATGAAACTGCTGTGCGTGCCAATTCCGAGGATAGGCACTCCGCGCGTTTTGTTGTACAGAATCGTTCCATCGCCGCCGATGGTTATAAGGATTTCGCCGTTCTTGGAAACAGCGATGCCGCGCTCGCGCAGAAATTTTTCCACCTTGTGCCTCTCGCGAACAGCCCATTCCTTTTTCGGGTTCGCGACAACTGTCGCGCTCCGCAGTTTTCTCCTCATCTAAACCCTCTCGCCTGGAATCAGATTTATGAAAACAGTCCGCTCGCGCGGTCCGTCGAACTCGCACAATATTATCCTCTGCCAAGTGCCGAGGGTGAGCGCGCCGTCCTTTACAGGAACGCTTACCTCGCAGCCGACCAATCCGCTGAGAAGATGCGCGCTCGCGTTATCGTCGATTTCATCGTGCTCGAAATGGACGTTTGGAAGAACGCGCTCGAAAACAGTTTGGAAGTCCTGCTCGATGCGCGGCTCGAACTCGTTTATCATCAGCCCTGCGGTCGCGTGCGGGAGGTATATGTGGCATATGCCCGTGAATTTCTTCCTTCCCACGCTCTCGCGCACATTGTCGGTGATATCGACGAGTTGCATTTTTTTGTTCGTGCGTATCGTGAACATCAAAGCACCACTGCCTCCAGCGCCTCCTGCTCCATAAAATGTAGTTTCCCGGGAAATATTAAAATTGATGGCGGTCGCCCCAAATCCTTATGAAGGATGTCGCGGATTGCGCGGTATGTTATTTTCCTCTCCTCACTTCCTATTCTGCTCAAAACAACAACCTTATCGCTCTCGCGCGCAATCCCTTTCTTCTTTTCCATTTCAATTTTTCCCAGCAATTCGAGCGCCTCGCGCGCCTCCATGCACCTCTCCCTTATATCGAGAAACACAAGCGTGTGCAAGCCCCTCTTTTTGTTTTCAGCTATTGTGTCGTACGTGCTCATTGGTTTGTATTTCTCGTCCCAGAACGCGAGCGTTGTCGAGCGGCCGAACTTGTAAACCTGCAGCCCGCTCTCCCCAATCGCAGCAGTGAAGATGGATGGCGCGTGAATGAGTTTTGTCTGAATTTTTTTCTTTTTTGCAGCGAGCAGAAGAGAAACATGCGTGGTCGCGACCATCGGATCGCCTGGAACAATCAGCGCGACGCGCTTGCGGAGCGCCTCTTCGATTATTTTTTTCTCCTCTTCAACCTCCTCTCGCGCGAGCAGTATTATTTTTTTCTGGATGAGTTTCTCGAGGCGCGCGAGCGTCCCCTCCCTCATCCTGCTCGTGTACGCCTCTGCAAAAACAACATCGCATTCCTTCAACTCCTCAAGCGCGCGCAGCGTAATATCCTTCTCATCCCAGATTCCAATTCCAACCAACGCCAAACTCACGCAATCACCACGCGCGTATGCAGAACACACCGCGCGCGGAACGCACGCACACCCCCGCACACATCATCACGTTCCGCATAACATCGTGAGCGCATCCCTCACTCCAGGCGCGAGCCCGAAAACCATGAGCAGCAGAATTATGTAATTCCTCTCCTCCTGATTGCTCGCGTCATTCTCCACAACGACCGCCGCCACTGTGGAGAAAATCACCTTCACCAAATAAAAGAGGAGCATCCCATACGCGCCGAAAAGCAGCGAGCCCGCGTCCCCGAGCGCGCGGGAGAGCACGTGCTGCTCGAAGAACGCCTTGCCCTCCAATGGGTTGAATACGTTCAGAATAACGAATGTGGCGGCGCCGTCCAGCGCGTGCGAGAAAACAATCCCGCTTGAGAAATAATTTTTTATTTTCGAGAGGCGGAGCACCGCAACACCGAACAGGAAGCCTGCAACCGCCAAAGCGAGTATCACGAGCAGATACGCAAAAAATTTCATCGTCGGCAGAAGTATTACGAAGTGCGGGAGCCAGAGCGCGAGCCCGATGTAAGGAAGCAGATCCATCCGCTTTGTTTTGTTGCAGAGCAGAACTGACGCGAGCGTAATCAATCCCACGACAACGTAAATTCCAGGCGTGGTTGTGAGATATCCATAATCATAGATGTGCGAGTCGAGGAGCGCGCCAGTAAGCCCGAACAAAAAATCCCTGTGCGCCTGCAGAACCCCCCTGTCTATCGCGTCCGTGACAACGCGCGCGGTTGAGCCGAGCAGAATGAATGGAATTGTTGAAATCACGAACCGCTCGTCGATTTTTATTTTCAGTTTCCTGAACCCCCTGTAGATGAAATACGCGGCCGCGAGGGCAAGGAGCGCGTACGCGAGCGTATTGATGGTGTTGTAGCCCGTCCGGTCGTCTATGGGCTTTACGAAGAACTCCTGAAAGAAGTCAGATAATGACATAAACCTTCTTTCCGCATAAGAATTATTAAAGTAAAGTGAGGGCATGGAACCTGACAAAAGTTTGTGCGTGCTCTGCAAGGGAGGGAGGATGCTCTGCGGGCTGAAGTCGTGCCCTATTCTCGAGAAGATGCGCATCCAACTTCCGATGCAGGAGAAGGTTGGCACGTCTGTTTTCGGTCCTTCTCCCCCGGGCGTTTTCGTGGGCAGGTTCGGGTACCCGGATGTCTTCTGGGGTCCCACCGTGGGACTGGAGGGCGGGCCAATCGACGAGCCTTCGCAGTGGTATGGGCTTGGCTTTAGTGAGATTATAAAATACCGCTCCTCGCTCGTGCGCGGGAAGAAAAAGCAGAACGTGCGCGAGGGCTCGCGCCTTCTCGAGAAGGCGCAGGAGGTCGTTCTCTCAGTGAAACCAGTGGATGTTGAGGTCGATTTCAAGCACAAGCCGGTTTACAGGATGAGTTTCTCCCCTGTGACGCAGCCCATGGGCCCGTCTGCTGCTCTAAATGATTTTCGCGTGTGCGAGAACCCGGCGATTCCGAAAAAAATAGACGCGGTTGTGGATGAGAAACTCAAGGCAGTTGAGGCGATAAACGAACTGACCTCGCACGGGTTCGATGTGTATTATCTCTCGAAACTCCTCTCCTCCGGAGTTCTCGGGAAAAACAGGAGGATGGTCCCCACGCGCTGGAGCATAACCGCGCTCGACGACATGGTCGCGAGGGAGAGGATGAGGCGCGTGCGCGTGCATCCGCAAATAAGCGAGTTTATGGTTTTCTCAAATGAATACTTGTACAACCATTTCGAAATCCTCCTGATGCCAGGCGCTTGGGAGTTCGAGCAGTTCGAGGCATGGGCGCCTGGGACCGTGTGGAGCAGGGGCGCGAAGAGCACGCACATCTCAGAGGAATACGAGGGATACGGGGGGAGGACTGATTATGCGGAGAGCGAGGGGGGCGGCTATTACGCAGGCAGGATTGGGGTGGTTGAGGCGCTTGATAAGATGAAAAGGCAGGCGCGCGCAGTCGTTTTCCGCGAGATATACGAGGGCTACATGCTTCCGGTGGGCGTGTGGGAGGTGAGAGAGAACGTGCGCCACGCGTTCAACAACAAGGGGAGAAAGTTCGCAACCCTTAACGAAGCGCTCGCGAGCATCTCAACGCGCCTGCGCATTCCGATGAAGGAATATGTAAGGAGGAGCAGGATTCTCGCGCAGAGGAGAATCAGCGAATTTTGATGAATCATATCTATTTTTATACTGCGTGCGCGTGAGCATATACGCGACCGTGGTATGATGAGCAGGAAAATGATGTGCGCGCTTGTAATTCTATTTGTTTTGCTATTTGCTTTGCCAGTGCGCGCGCAGGAGGGAATTTCAGAGGACATCGGAGCCGGGCTGATAAATCTTCTCACGTACGTGGAGGCGCTCTTCTTCGTTCTCCTTTATGTGTTCGTGGTAGCGCTCCTCTTCGTGCAGGAGACGCACGAGAAGGGGGGTATAGAAATAACGAGAAACATCCTCACGAGCAAGTGGTTCTGGCTTTTCGAGATCTTTTGCGGGATCGTTGTGCTCTCCCTCTCACTCACCTCGCAGCCAGAGGGGGTTAGCAGGAACGTCAGCAAACTCGTGTTCTTAATAGGAGGAATCGGGGCCTTCCTCCCGCTCGCAATTCTCCTTGTAACCGCGTTCATCTCAAACATTTACAAGAAGAACATGCTCGCGCTCGTGCTCTCGCTCGTCTTATGGGGCGTTTTCGCGAGCGGTGTCGCGCTCTCGATGAACTACCTTTTCTCACGTTCGATAGGGATGTTCGTCAGCGGGCCTGGCACAAGCCTGATGCTCGCGCTCGTGCTCGCGCCCATTTTCGAGGAGTTCGTGAAGGGGTTCGGGCTCGTCGTACTCAAAAGGAGGCAGGGGATTGAGGGCGCGCGCATGGGGATTCTCCACGGGTTCTGCATCGGGATAGGATTCTCCGCGATGGAGAGCTGGCTTTACTTTACTTCGGTAGCCAGCCCTTTCGCGCTCGGGGTTTTGAGATGGACGCACGTGCTCGTGTACCGCGCCGTGTTCTCGACACTCGGGCACGGGTATTTCACATCTGCGCTCGGCGCGAGCCTCGGGACCGCGAAAGAGGGCAACGCGATGACGAGGACTGCCATCGGCCTCGCGTGCGCAGCAGCCCTGCACTCGGCGTTCAACAGCACGCTCATAATTCCT
>JBFMAP010000009.1:0-13872 GCA_040755655.1 Microcaldota archaeon | reverse complement strand
ACCGCGCTGCTCAAGCATCCAGAGGAGCACATCAACCTCAGCCAGAAGGAGCGCGCAAGATATTTTATCTCGCGGCTGGGCAAACTTCCGAAAAAGATTGAGTTTTCCGACGGGCGCGAATTCTCGTTTGGAAAGACGAAAATAAAATTCTCGCCCGCGGTTTTCCACGGCACGAACGATAAATTGGGTTATGTAACCGAGGTGCTGATTGATGATGGAAAAACGCGCTTCATTCACACGAGCGATGTCGAGGGTCCATCTCTGAAGGAGCAGTTGGATTTCATCCTTCACGGCAAGCCTGACGTCGTTTTTCTCGATGGCCCTCTGAGTTACATGATTTACAGGTTCGGGATGGAGGCTCTTACGCGCTCAATCCAGAACATGATTCACATAGTGCAGGACGCCTGCCCGCAAACGCTCGTGGTGGAGCATCATTTCCTCCGCGACCACCTCTACCGCGAGAGGCTCGAGCCTGTCCTCAAGGCAGCGGAAAAAACAAAGGGAAAATGCAAGGTGCTTACTGCTGCGGAATTCTCGGGAAAGAAAATCGACGCGCTCGAGATGAGAAGGAAGGAACTTTACAAGGAATATCCTGAGCGCGCGAGCGGCAAGCCGACAATCAACGAATGAACCCTCGTTTTATAGAATTATTTATAAAGGACATGGCTCAAAATGCGTAAAGGTGCGAGCCATGCTGGAGATAAGGTTTCACGGAAGAGGAGGGCAGGGCGCTGTCACAGCCGCGGAAATTCTCGCGGTCGCGGTCGCGATGGACGGGAAGCGCTCGCAGTCATTTCCTGTTTTCGGAGTGGAGAGGCGCGGCTCGCCTGTCACCGCGTTCTGCAGGATAGACGACAAGCCCATTTTGGTTCACCAGAAAGTCTACAACCCGCACATCGTCGTCGTGCTCGACCAAACGCTGGTGGAGGCGGTCAACGTGTGCGATGGGCTCGCCGCTGACGGAAAACTAATCATCAACACCACGAAGGGAAAGGGCGATTTCAAACTTCCTGCAAAAAATTTGTTTGTTGTTGACGCCACAAACATCGCGCGCAGGAACACAGGCACAGTGATTGTGAACACCGCGATGCTGGGCGCGCTCGCGAAGGCGGCAGGCGTGGTCTCGCTCGACTCGCTGAAGAAAGCAGTTGACATACGCTTTCCCGCGCGCATCGCAGAGGGGAACAAGAAGGCGGTTGAGGAGTGCTACAATAGCGTGAAGTGAGAACATGAAAATCCCGTACGCAAAGCCCGGAACGTCAATGGAAAACAAGACCGGCGCGTGGAGGACCGAGAAGCCCTCGATTGACAAGAAGAAATGCATAAAGTGCGGTCTGTGCGAGAGGTACTGCCCTGACGGCGCGATAGAGATTTTTCCTGACGGCGCGGACGCGGATTACGATTACTGCAAGGGCTGCGGGGTGTGCGCGAACGTGTGCCCTGTTAAATGCATACTGATGGTTGCTGAAGAGAAGTGAGAACATGGCATTAAAAACTGTTGAGGGGAGTTTCGCGGTCGCGGAAACGGTGAAGAACTGCGAGCCGGACGTCGTCGCGTGCTACCCGATAACCCCCTCAACCCACATAGCAGAGGATTTGGACAGGATGTACGCCGACGGCGAGCTGAGGAACTTCATCGCCGTCGAGTCCGAGTTCTCCGCTATCTCAACGCTCATAGGCGCGAGCGCTGCAGGCGCGCGCACTTTCACGGCGACGAGCAGCCAAGGGCTCGCGCTCATGCACGAGGCGCTTTTCAATGCTTCGGGAATGCGCCTACCTATCGTCATGTGCGTCGCGAACCGCGCGCTAAGCGCGCCCCTGAACATATGGAACGACCATCAGGACACCATCAGCGAGCGGGACGCAGGCTGGCTCCAGATTTACTGCGAGAGCAACCAGGAAACAGTGGACACGATTATTCAGGCTTACAGGATTTCCGAGAAGGCGCTCATACCGAGCATGGTTTGCATGGACGGCTTCTTCCTCACGCACGCGGTCGAGCAGATTGACGTTCCTGAGAAAGAACTCATCGCGCGCTTTCTCCCGAAACTCGATTTGAAGATAAAACTCGACGCTGGCAACCCGCTAAGCCTCGGCGTCTACGCCGCGCCTGAGGACTATCAATATTTCAGGGAGGACTTCGCGAATGATATGCTCAAGGCAAAAGAGGAAGTGGTTCGCACGCATGATGAATGGGCGAAACTCACCGGAAGAAAATATGGTAATGGGTTATGGGAGGAATACAGATGCGAGGACGAGGAATATCTATTCGTGGGGATGGGAAGCGCGCTCGGGAACGCGAAAGTGGCGGTTGATAATCTTCGCAAGTCTGGGAAAAAAGTTGGCGCGCTCAGGGTAAGGCTCTTCAGGCCGTTCCCGAAGGAGGTTGCGCGCGTTCTTGAGGGGAAGAAATCAGTTGTCGTTTTCGAGAAAGCGCTCTGCCCAGGAAGCGATGCGCCGCTTTTCACGGAATTGAAGAGCGCGCTCTGCGAGCAGTCAAAACACGCGCCAAAAATGTTCAGCATGGTGGGCGGGCTGGGGGGAAGCGACGTTCCTGTCCACACTATTGAGGAAATTTTCAACAAGATGATGAAAGGCGAGCCGCCCGCTCCCTTCATCTATTAAAGGCGAGAAAATGAGTGATGAAAAACACAAACACCGTCACGACGAACTTTTCACCTCAGGGCATACGGCGTGCGGTGGATGCGGGGCTGCGATAATATTCAGGATGCTCATGAAAATTTTGGGACATGATACGATTGTGGTTAATCCCACGGGCTGCGCTGAGATTTTCACCTCCCAATTTCCAAGGAGCGCGTGGCGCGTTCCATACATCCACTCGTTATTTGAAAACGCACCTGCTGTTGCGACAGGGGTGAGGCGCGCGCTCGAGGCTCAGGGAAACAATCACACCAAAGTTGTTGTGATTGCTGGAGATGGCGCGACCTACGACATAGGCTTCGGCGCGCTTTCCGGGATGTTCGAGCGGAACGAGGACGTTCTTTACATATGCTACGATAATGAGGCTTACATGAACACAGGAGTGCAGAGGAGCGGCTCGACACCGCTGCACGCGCGCACCACCACATCCGAAGCAGGAAAGAAAATCCACGGAAAGCCCGAGATAAAGAAGCCAATCGTGGACATTGCAGCCGCGCACCGCATTCCCTACGCCGCGAGCGCGAACGTCGCGTTCTTTCCTGATTTCGAGAGAAAAATTAAGAAAGCAATGAATATGCGCGGCTCGCGCTTTATAAACATCTTCTCCACGTGCGATACGGGTTGGGGAACCGCGACGGACATCGCGTTCGTTCTCTCAAAGCTCGCTGTCGAGACTGGTGTTTTCAAACTTTTCGAAATTGAAAATGGAAAACTCACTCTCAACTACGCGCCAAAAAAACTGACTCCTGTGCGCGAATACCTCGCGCTCCAGCGTCGCTTCCGACACCTCAGCGACGAGGAGATTAACGAACTACAGCAGATGATTTACAGGGAATGGGGGAGAAACGAGTAGGAATCAAACATCGCGTTTTGCGTGTGAAGTATCAAAATAATACTTAAATAATCTCGGATACCATACATAGTTATGCTTGACCGAAAATGTCAATACTGTGGTGTAAATTTTTCCAAAAAACCGAAAGAATCGTATAAGCAGTTTAATTCTAAACGATTTTGTTCAAAAAAATGTAAAGGAAAAGCTACACCAAAAAATATTTTAGAGAAGTTCCATGCGGCGGGCGTGGAATCCGCAAGAGGGAGATCGCCATGGAATAAAGGACTAAAATGTCCACAAATATCAGTAGGTAGGAAGGGACTCAGATTCTCGGAAGAACACAAGAAAAAATTATCCGAAGTTCATAGGGGCTTGTTGATTGGAGAAAAGAATCCTAATTGGTCCCCTAAAATAACAACCTGTTGTACAACCTGCGGTAAACCATTATCGAGAACGACATATAGATTGGATAGAGCAAAGGCGTGGTTTTGTTCAAACAGATGTCAGATTTTATATCGTTATAAGTTGGGGGAATTTCCAAGACAAATAAATACTATAATCGAAATACTTGTAAAGAACGAGTTATTGGAAAGGAGATATGTGGAGGGGACAGATTTCTTTCATCAGTTTAAGTTTTATGATAAGTTTATGTGTGATTTTGCATTCCCAAAACAGAGAGTCATAGTAGAATGTGATGGAGATTTTTGGCATGTAAATCCTACTAAATACGCAGGAAAACCTCTCAAACAACCCCAAAAGAATACTCTAGCTAAAGATAGATCCAAAGAAGCTTACATTAAAAAGGTTGATAATGGCTCATGGTCTTTACTACGCTTTTGGGAATCGGATATTAAAAAAGATGTAAAACTTTGCGTGGATAAAATAGAGTGGGAATTGAAAAAGAAATCAGGTTAAGTCTTCGGAACTCTCACGCTATTTTTTCCTGAACTCAAACTTTTCCCTTATCTCCGCGCCCACCTTTTCTATCTGCTCATCGCGCTCAGCCTTCACCATCGCGTCCATTTTTTTCAGCCCGCCCGCGTATTCCCCGGTGAGTTCGCGCGCGAACCTTCCATCTTTTATCTCACGCAGGATTTCCCTCATGTTCGCGCGCACCCTCTCGTCGATGACTCTTTTTCCGCGAGTGAGCCCCCCATAGCGCGCGGTCTCTGAAACTCGTTTCCACATGTATTCTATTCCGCCCTCCTGAATCAAATCCGTAATCAATTTCAGCTCGTAAAGGCATTCAAAGTACGCGACCTCAGGCGGGAAGCCTGCATCAACGAGCGTGTCGAATCCTGCCTTCACGAGTTCAGCGCTCCCACCGCAGAGCACGGCCTGCTCCCCGAACAAGTCGCAAACCGTCTCCTGCTCGAACGCGCTCTCGAAAACCCCTGGCTTCGTGAAGCCCATCGCCTTCGCGAGTCCGAGCGCCGTCTCCCTCGCGCGCCCCGTGTAATCCTGATGAATTGCGAGAAGCGCAGGTATCCCCCACCCATTCGCGTACGCCTCGCGCAGTTTCGCGCCAGGCCCTTTGGGCGCGAGCATAATCACATCAACGTTCGCAGGCGGCTTTATGAGATTAAAGACGATGTTGAACCCGTGCGAGAAATACAATGTTTTTCCCTCGCTCATGCTCGCGCGCACGGACTTCTCGTAAATATCCTTCTGCGTCATATCCGGCGTGAGCATGCAAACGATGTCGCCCTCGCGCGCAGCCTTATCAATTTCCATGACTTCCATCCCATCCTTCAGCGCCCTCATCCACGAGTTTCCATTGCTGCGTGCGCCAACAACCACATCAACGCCGGAATCCCGAAGGCACAGCGCCTGCGCGCTCCCCTGAATCCCGTAGCCTATGACCGCGACCGTTTTTCCCTTGAGAACCGATTCGTCGGCATCCTTATCGCGATAAACTTTCACAGAACCACCCCGCGCACGTGCTTATGCTACGCACGTAATTGATGTTAAATGATAAAAACATATCTCGAGTAAAAAGCACGGTGAAAGACTTGAAAAATGAACCGTCGGCTCGCAAGCTCAAGGCTGAAGAGCAAGAGATGAAACGGAAGGGGATTAGGTACCAATCAGAAAAAGAAGCCATCAGCAGATATAAAACACAAACGAAATAAAAATTAAAAGAAAAAATAGCGCGTTATCTCCTGATTTTTGTTGGTGTGATTTTTCCTTTATTTTCGCCGACGTTTGGAGCAGTGTTTTTCTCAGCCACTTTTTTGCCGAGTGCTCTCATCCCTTTTTCGAGTAGGTCTTTTCTCTCCATTGGCGTAAGCGCAGCAGCGAAATAAGTCCCGAGCATTACCGCCTGTGTATTGTTTCCATTATTTCCCATTTTCACACCTCCATTAGATTTTTCCCTCGAGATAATCCTGGTATCCGCGCAAATCGAGCAGCCCGTGCCCAGAGAAGTTGAACGCGATTACCTTTTCTTCCCCGGTTTTCTTGCACGCGAGCGCCTCGTCAATCGTGGCTTTTATGGCGTGGCTCGTCTCTGGCGCGGGCACGATTCCCTCAGTTTTCGCGAAAACGTAGGCGGCGTCGAAAACCTCCTTCTGCTCGTATGCGCGCGCCCGAATAACTTTCTCGTGCGCGAGCAAACTTACGATAGGCGACATCCCGTGATACCGGAGGCCGCCCGCGTGAATCTCCGAAGGGATGAACTTGTGCCCGAGCGTGTACATCCTCACTAGGGGCGCGAGCTCAGCAGTATCGCCAAAATCGTACTCGTATTTTCCCTCGGTAACAGAGGGCGCGGCAGTCGGCTCGACAGCGATGAAATCAATATCCATCTTCTTCTTCAGTTTCTCGCGCACATAAGGCAGCGTGAATCCTCCGAAGTTGCTCCCGCCTCCTATGCACCCAATCATAACGTCCGGAGTCTCGTCGATTTTGTTTAACTGCGCCATAACCTCCTGCCCAATCACTGTTTGGTGCATGAGCACGTGATTGAGCACGCTTCCTAGGGAGTATTTCGTGTTCTTGCCGCGCACTGCGGATTCCACTGCCTCGCTGATTGCAACGCCCAAACTTCCAGGGTGTTTTGGGTTCTCCTTCAGGATTGCTTTCCCGCTCTCTGTCTGCGTGCTAGGCGAGGGATGGACGGTCGCGCCGTACATTCCCATTATCGTCTTCCTGAACGGCTTCTGCTCGTAACTCACGCGCACCATGAACACGGTGCAATCCATCCCGAACGTCATGCACGCGTAGGAAAGCGCGGTCCCCCACTGCCCTGCGCCCGTCTCAGTGGTTAATTTCTCAACTCCCTCTTTCTTCGCGTAATACGCCTGCGCGATTGCGGTGTTCGGCTTGTGCGAGCCGCACGGGTTCAAATCCTCGCGCTTGAAATATATCCTTGCAGGAGTTTTCAGATACTGCTCGAGACGGCGCGCGCGGTAGAGTGGCGTCGGCCTCCCCAATCTCAAATATGCCTCCGCCACCTCTTCCGGAATGTCTATGTAATTCTGGGGCGACATCTCCTGCATGACGACCTCTTTCGAGAAAAGCGCCATCAGCATCTTCGGGTCCACTGGCTCCCTTGTTTTCGGGTCAAGCGGCGGGTCCAGCGCGCGCGGCAGGTCCGGGAGCACGTTGTACCACTTCCTCGGCATCTCGTCCTGTGTCAGCAGCACTTTCGTATGGTTTTCAATCTCCTTCATCTCAATCACCTCATGAGCAAAACAGAAACAGAATTTCCGAGCTAGCTAACTCTTGCCGAACTTCATCGCATCCAAAGTGAACCCCTTCCCTTTCCTCTTGCCAATTTCAGCACCCCTGCCCATATTTCAGCATTTCTGTATATTTTAGCACAGTAGCAATATTTAAATCTTTTGTGTATAAAAATATACATCAGCATTGGGGTGATTCCAGATGAAACAAATACTCGGACAGTTTGCAGGCTATCCGGCGCGCAGGGGCGTCGTGGAGGTACTCCTGAGGTACGGCCTGCGCGTGACGCGCGACGGGAAAATCTACTGCGCCGAGATAGAGATTCCGCCTGCGAAGGTTGCGCGCGCCCTCGGCGTGGACAGGCGAGTCGTTATTGAGACGGCGCGCTCAATCGCCGACAATGCAGAACTGCTTGAGGTTTTCTCAGACCTCCGCCCAACAGCGTTTATAGGAAACGGCGCGAGCAAACTCGGCTTCGACGTGATTCAGATAGAGGCGAACAGTCACGCGCCAGGCATCGTGGCCGCGGTCTCGAAAATAATCGCGAACTCGGGCATCTCCATCCGCCAGATCGTCGCCGACGACCCTGACATCTACCCCACCCCGCGCCTCACGGTAATCACGGAGAAGAAAATACCCGGCGAGATCGTGGTGAAACTGAGGAAAGTGAAGGATATAAAACGAATATCTATCGGCTAGCAGACCGAAACGCGTAAATACCCTATACTCTATAACTATATACTATGCTAAGGCACGAGAAACCCAGACAAAAAAGCACGAAAGGTGACGAAACACTACTACAAAAATTTAGACAAAATCTCACGCTTCGTACTACTGGTCTTTTTTTAGAAGGACTTTTTCTTGTCGCGACACCAGCAATTCCAAAGATTGCGCGAGCGCAACCTCCGATAAGAAGCGAGCAATTCCAGGAAGAGAAAAAGAACGCCGCTTATTTCGGATTTGTTAAAGGGATTACTACTTTTCAAGATGCGAAAAAAATATTGGAGTCGCGCGGATATCAGATTTTTGCAGATTCCGTTATGCTGGTTGATGAAAACAAAAACCCGCTCGTTCCATTTGCGATACTGTGCGCGAAATATGTTCCTTACAAATTCATATTCGGGGATAACAAATTCCTAAGCGAAACCGACCTACTGGCCGAGTTAGCAAGCGTATACCATCTAGGTGCGAGCCATTCCCCTCCAAAAAATTTCGTCATAACCCACAGTGTTGCTGAAAGCGATAGTATATATCTTGTCTCAACGACAGTTCCCTCCGGTATTCCATTAGTATCCGTATTGTGCATATACGGCAACTCAAAAAATATCGGGAAAGCAGAAGAGCTCTCGCTTGGAACTAAGGAAATTATAGATAAAGAGGGCGGTTGCATAGGCGCGTCGGCAATATTCCAAGGCTCGACAAACAGGTTATTCCTCTATGGATACGGCCTCGATGGAAAACCATGGAAAAATGTGTATTTCTGGGAACTTCCAAACGCAGACAAAATATACTCAATCCCGTCATCAGAAGTGGGATTTGACAAAGCAAAGCCTATCCCGCCAGATTTGCTGGAGAAAGAATTAATCGGAAAACGATAGAGTGCCTAGGCCGCACCGAGTATCGTGCTCACTCTCTCATGGACCGAAGCAACCAGCACGTTCTTCTTGATTTCGCCCTCGTTCACATAGTTTTTTGGATCGTGTGCAACAAGCATCAAAACCTCTGCCGCGAGCATCGACTTCGCGTTCTCGCTGAGCGCGATCTTTAGGTTTTTGATTTGTTCTTCAATCGCATCCGCTATGACTCGAACCAACTCGCTACTCATGCGTTCGATTTCTCTCTCTTCTTTCTCCTCGCGCGCCTTCATCTCGGCGATACTCGTGCTTTCCTCCTTCTCCTCCTCGCTCTTTTTCATGACGCTTGAAACCGAAAACATCGCAAGTTCCATAACGTTACTGCGCGCGAGCTCGTTCATCCTTATTGCAACAAGCATCTCCTCGCGCATCCTCTGGGCGCGAACCTCTCGCAGTGATTCCTGATAAAGCTCGGGCGCCACGCGGCTGAAAATATCCGCGAGTGCATATGGATGAACAGCCGCGAACTCCTTAAGGAACACGAGCATTTCCTTTTCGTCTTTTAGTTTTTTTCCTTTCTCCCTAAGCTCGATGTCCTTCAGCGTGAGTTTATCCTCGGGTATTCTATCCAAGTAATCTTTTGATTTTGACATGGCTTCGCGAACTACGTTTTCAACTTCCAGTTTCGCGCCTCTATGGAGAGCTGCACCGATAATTTCCGTCATCCTATCGTTTGTGCGCTTTATATCTGCGCTCTCATCTATTTTCTTGTGCGTTGCGAGCGTGTCGCTTAGGATCTGGTTTGCTACTGATGGTTCTTTTGACAGATGCAAATGTTTCAAACTCCTCGGCGGCTCCTTCACCGAAGTCATTATCCCCGCGTCCTCTACAACGTGCGTCTTCAACTCGCGCGCAAGCTCGGCTTTGAACTCCGCGACGATTGGTTTCTTCCCCTCGGCGACCGCGCCCCGCTCCTCGGCCATGTGCACCCCATATATACACTCGCGCGCTGTATAAATAGGTTGCGCTTTTATTCCTTTCCAGCGAAATCACGGCATGAACGGAAAAGGCAGAAAACTGAAAAAAACAATCTCGCTTCTCGATGCGACTTCAATCGGCGTAGGTGCGATTGTCGGCGCGGGGATTTTCGTCGTGCTCGGGGTCGGTGCCGGCCTTGCGGGCCCCGCGGTAATTCTATCCCTCGTTATCGCCGGGGTTGTCGCCCTGCTGACCGCGCTGAGTTTCGTGCAGTTGAGCGAGCAAATCACGCGGGAGGGAGGCGCGTACGGGTTTGCGCGCGAGCTCATCTCTCCGTTCGGAGGGTTTCTCACAGGCTTTCTCTGGATTGTTTCGAACATCGTGGCGGGCGCGACGGTCTCGCTTGGTTTTGCCTACTACGCCTCGGCGCTGCTTCCTTCGCTTCCTGTTGTTCCACTCGCGGTTCTGGCGTGCCTTGCGGCAACGGCAATAAATTACGCCGGTGTTAAGGATTCCGTGCGCGTGAACAACGCGCTCGTCGGGACCAAACTTCTCACGCTGATATTTTTCATCGCGGCCGGCTTCTTGTTTTTGAACCTCGGGCGTTTCCACCCGTTCGCGCCGATGGGTCTGGGCGGCATTCTTTCCGGGGCCGCGCTGATTTTCTTCGCTTATGGAGGGTTCGCGCGCATAACCACGGTGTCCGAGGAGGTTGAGGACGCCGGGCGCACGGTTCCAAAAGCCATACTTCTGGCGCTCGGGATTTCCGCCGCGTTGTATGTTCTTGTTGCAATCGCTGCGATAGGGCTGTCCGATTACAAGGATTTCTCGCGCTCAGGCTCTTTTCTGGCAACTGCAATCAGTTCAACAAAAATATCCTACGCCGCGCTGATAGTCTCGATTGGCGCATTGGCCGCCACGGCGAGCGTGCTGCTGACTACGGTTCTCGGCATCTCGCGCGTTCTCTTCGCGATGTCGAAAAACGGAGAGTTGCCGGATTTATTTTCATCGATTGCTTCAAACGGCGTGCCGCGGAACGCCGTTCTGGCGAGCGGGCTCGCGTCCGCTCTTCTTGCCATGCTCGGGGATTTGACGCTCGTGGCGTCAATAAGCAGTTTCGCGATGCTCGCATACTACGCCTCGGCGAACTTTTCCGCGCTGCGGCTAAGGGAGGCGCGCTTTCCAAAAATCATTCCACTAGCTGGCGCGACCTCGTGCATCGCGCTTCTCGTTTTCCTGTCCCCGCGGTCAATCCTGATAGGCTTTGCCGCGGTTCTCTGCGGCTCGGGGTATTATTTTTACAGATTTTTACAGAAAAAAGAAAAAGTGAGACAATGCAAACCAGCACGCGAAAACTGAAAACAAAAATCAAAAAGCTCCTCGCACTTCTTGAGCGCGAGTATGACCGACCTCGCGTGAAAAAGAGGAACCCGCTTGACGTCCTCGTGCAGACCATTTTATCTCAAAACAATAACGATGAGAACACCGCGAGGGCTTATGCGAGTTTGAGGAGGAGGTTTGGCAGTTGGGAGGAGGTGCTCGCAGCAGGTGAGCGCGAAATCGCACAAGCGATAAGCGTCGGTGGACTTTCGAACATAAAGGCAAAAAGGATAAAGCGCGCGCTCGGCGAGATAAAAAAGCGAGTTGGGAAGTTGAGTTTGGAGTCTCTGGAAGAGATGCCGCAGGAGGACGCCGAGAAGTTTTTGGTTTCATTGCACGGGGTTGGACCGAAGACAGCCGCGTGCGTGATGTGTTTCGGGTTCCGGAGGCCCGCGCTCCCGGTGGATACGCACGTTCACCGCGTCACGAAAAGATTGGGACTGGTTGCCGAGGGGATGAGCGCGGCAAGGGCGCAGGAAATTCTTGAGGAGTTGGTGGATGCGCGCGACAAAATTTCCTTCCACATAAATATCATCAACCACGGGAGGAAAATCTGCACAGCGCGCAACCCGAAATGCGGGAGATGCGTTCTCCTGAAACTGTGCCCGACCGGCAAAAAAATCATCAAAAATAGTCTTCGATAATTTTCGTGCACAGGTCGAAAAACATATATGTTTGCTTAACCTTAAAATATGTTATGTGGGAGGGAGGTGCGCACTGCAAATTCTCGTCTGGCAGAGTACAGCATATAGACCACGCGGCAGGCTCATTTTCAAATAAATTTAAATGAATTGCCTTTTTCCAGAAGCCATTAGAAGAGCCCGTATCATGTCTGGGTAAAGGCGTAGGCGCAAAGAGCGAACAACCCGAAACCAAACTCATCTCAAAAGGCCATTTGCGTTCACTGGATTTGAGATTGACTGAAAAAGAAATTTCATTTCTTGAGACGCTTTTCGAGCGCATTATAACGAGCAGAACCCAAATACCTCTTTTTCGTAAGGAGTTCACTTCAAAGTACTTGCGCTACGCAATAAACCGCAAGTTCCGCAGGGCCGGTTATGATGAGGATGCTGTGCTAACCACGGACCCGCTGGGAAAACAAAAGATAGGCCGAGGCCCAGAATTTTTGGTAATTTGTTTAAATCCAAAAATTTTTCTTAACCCTCCAAAGTTGAGGCCAGGTATAGATTTTACAATAGATGACGTTTTTTCAAATTCAGAAAACAAAGTTGTAAAATTTCTCCTAGAAAACCCCTATTCAACCAAGGAGAGAATCGCCAAGGAAACGGGGTTGGGACTAGAGTGGATAGTCCCGCTGTTGTTGGAATACAAGATAAATGAAAAAGCGAGACGGTTTGGCTTGCCAAAAGTGGTCAAAAGCACGGGATGGAGTCCATCCCCATACTACGTCACAGATGCGTTTGTTCAGGTTATGGGGCTGAGCAAAAAGAAATGGGAGCCGAGTTTCGATATCTTTTTGGACAGTGAGAAAAAAGCACTCCGCTATTTGGAAAAGAACCCAAACAGCTCAGGGCCTGCGATTGCGAAAGCACTCGGTCAATGGCGCGATAATTTTTATCGCATGATGAAAAGAATTAACAGAATTTGCACAGAATTCGGGTTGCCTGAAGCGATAATAGTTGGAGACGTGAGAAAGGGCAAACGCTATGCTCTTTCATCAAAATTTACCCGATTATTTAGATTAGACTATCCACAAGAAACTCTTGAAAAGTATTTTGAACCAATCCAAGTCAAAATCATAAACATTATCGCTGCGAACCCAAATATGATAACAACTAAAATTGCTAATCGTGTCGGTGTCGCTCAGTCAACGATAACCCGCCAAATAAAGAGAATAGACGAAAAATGCGGCAGCCTAAGGCTTCCACCCATACGATGCTGGTGGATGACTGGAGCGAGATACGCCCTGCCCATAGAATTTGCAAATAGATTCAACCTAAAAATTTCAAAAGAGGATCCAAAATCGCTTTTGCCAGATGGTGCAAGAAAAGTTTATGTGTATTTTCAAAAACATCCAAACTCTGATATGAGGACAGCCGCATCGAAACTCAGGTCGGCATACCCGACAATAACCGGTCACGTCATTCGTATAAAGAGAATACTGGGTCAATCTGGATACGACTTCACAGTAAAGAGGCGTCGCATACCTGGTTATCGTAAGTATGAGGATTTTAAGGAAGTTGCCTGCATTTTTGATGAGTTTAAAAAAGAAAATGGAAAGTGGCCCACGCGCACCGATTTGGAGAAATCGCGTATGTCCATGTTGCTCTCTCGAATAGACAGATTTCACGGCGGCATTAGGAAAGTTCGTGAGAAGATGGACGAGCGTGACAAAATATTATTTCTCATGGGCGAGGATGGAAGGCTCATCAAGGCTCTTGAAGGGGGCGACAACTCCGCCCTTAAAAAGTTGTGGATAAAATATGAGCCTAGAGCAACAGCAATTGCGAGGACATTTTCATTTGTGCGTGGTCTTCCATTGGATACTTGTGAGAGCGCGGCTAAGGAGTTGCTTGGTGGAGTTATACAAAAGTTCGATTACTGGAGCAGCCAAAACCTTGAAGCCTTTATAGGCAAAGAACTTAGCAAAGCGCTTTCTGAAAAGTTACGAAAAATTTGTTTTGGTGCATAACTCGCCTCGCTTTTCCTCGTAATCTTTATTTTCCGCTTTCGTAAAACCTCCGCCGGCCAGCGGTGACCAGTGCCGGCAGGTGGCATAGATGAAGAGTAGACAGAAGAAGC
>JBFMAP010000008.1:0-15724 GCA_040755655.1 Microcaldota archaeon | reverse complement strand
TTGCTTAAGATACATTGAGGTGTCTATCGGCGTCCCGCGTGCATCCCCGCAATGAGCAGCGGGAGAATCACTGTCGCGTCGCCATCTATTGTGACGTAGCGCGCGCGCTCCTTAACCTTGCCCCACGAGACCGCCTCCTCAAGGCGCGCGCCGCTCAGACTGCCGTCGTACTGGCTCGCGGTCGTTATGTAAACCGCGTAGTCGAGCCCTCCCTTGAACTGGCTCCACCAAATAGCGTGGTGCTTCGAGATTCCGCCTCCAATCATCAGCGCGCCCAGGCGCTTGCGCGCGAAAATCAAATCGCTTAACTCGCGCTCATCCTTCAGCAAATTCAGCGAGAATTTGTGATCCTGCGAGAAGAGAACGAGGTTCGTGCCGAACGCGCCGTCCGTAATTCCAGGAATGAAGATAGGAATGTTGTGCTTTTGCGCTTGGTGGACAATTGAGTTTTCATCGCGCACGCGCCTTCCGAATTCATTAATCAACTCGCGTCCGCCCCACTCAACTTTCTGTTTCGCGAGCGCGGATAGGAGCGGGTACATTTTCTTTTCAAGGGTGATTCCGTAACTCTTGTTCGGAATGAACACATTCCCCAAGCGGTTTATGCCGAGGGAATGCAGGCGCGCGTCGTCCGCGCAGAAACTTCCGTGGAAGTATTTCCCGCCCCAGGCGCGCGCCAAATCGTGGTCGAGCGTGCCGCAGGTCGTGATGAGCGCGTGGAAATTTTTCACGATGCCGCTGAGCGCACCGCGCAAACCAGTAGCGACTATGCACGCTGGAAACGAAAGAATGCGCGTGCAGTCATCGTCTGCGAGCATCCGCTCGAGAACATCAACCCCAGTCGCGACGTTGCGCGCGGTGAATCCGCCCGACGCGCCCATTTCATTTACGAGTGCGCGCACGTTCATATCGCTGCGCAGGCGGAGGTCGCGGACCTGTTTTTTGAGGAGCGGATTTTTTTTCATTTTAATCGAATATTTTGCGCAGATAAGATTTATATTATATTTTTTTGAGTGCGCGCTCCAAATCCTCCAAGAGGTCATCCGCATTCTCTATACCCACTGAAAGGCGGATTAAACTATCTGAAATGCCAGATTTCGCGCGCTGCATGCGAGGGATTGAGGAGTGGCTCATCGAGGCAGGGTGCTCGATCAGCGACTCCACGCCGCCGAGGCTCTCTGCGAGAAGGAAAAGTTTCGTGCTTTCTGCAACGCGCCTCGCTGAGCGCGCGCCACCCTTCACCTGAAATGAAACAATCCCGCTGAACCCTCTCATCTGCTTCCTCGCGAGAGCGTGCTGTGGATGCGAGGGAAGACCGGGGTAACGAACGCGCGCGATTTTTGGGTGCGTTTCCAAAAATTCCGCAACGCGCTGCGCGTTCTGCGCGTGCCTCTCCATCCGAAGGTGAAGCGTACGTATGCCCCTGAGAACAAGCCAGTCGTTGAATGGGCTAGAGACAGCTCCGAGCCCATTCTGGAGAAATTTGAGCTGAGTGAAAATTTTTTCCGAGGAGGTCATGATTGCCCCGCCTATCAGGTCGCTGTGCCCGCTGATGTATTTCGTCGTGCTGTGGAGCGCAATGTCAGCGCCGAGCGCGAGCGGGTTTTGGAAATAGGGGCTCGCGAACGTGTTGTCAACAACGACGAGCGGATGGTTTTCGCGCGCGAGCTTTGATATTGCACGCACATCATAGATTTTCAGCAAGGGATTTGTTGGTGTCTCAAGCCATATCATTTTCACATCATTTCGCGTCTCCCCAAACGCGCGCACATCAGAAAAATCCACAAAATCGAAGCGTATCCCGTATCGCGAAATTATTTTTGTGAAGAGCCTGTACGTGCCACCGTAAAGGTCATCAGAAACGAGCACGCGGTCTCCGCGCCTGAGAAGAAACATTATATTCGTTATCGCTGCGAGCCCTGAGGCGTACGCAAGCGCGTGTTTCGCACCCTCAAGCGCCGCAAGGCTTCGCTGGAGCGCGGTCCTCGTGGGATTGTCTGTTCTTGAGTATTCATACCCACCTGGGGGAGAACCCACCTTGCTCCTTGCGAATGTGGAAGCCATATGGATCGGAACGCTCACGTCCCCGCTTCCTCCAGTCAGATTTGGCTCCTGACCGACATGCACTGCCCTCGTAGAGAATTTCACGCAACCACCTCGTAATGATTATCATTCCAAAAATCCATTTTCCCTCATCCAGTCATCAGAGAATATCTTGCTCAGATAATTTCGCCCTGTGTCTGGAAGCAGAACGACCACCACATTCTCGCTGGTGAGATTTTTAGCAGTTTGGAGCGCGCCGAAGACAGCAGCGCCTGAAGAGCCTCCAACAAGCAGCCCTTCCTCGCGTGCGAGTCTTCGCGTTATAAGGAAAGCGTTCTTGTCGCTCACGCGAATAATTTCGTCAATGAGACGCATATCAATTGTTTCTGGAATGAAATCCTCACCGATTCCCTCAACCGTGTAAGGCTTTGGTGAATCTCCTGAAAAAACAGAGCCTTCCGAGTCTATGCCAATTATTTTTATTTCTGTATTTTTTTCTTTCAGATATCTCGCAACGCCGGTGATTGTTCCGCCCGTGCCCATCCCGGCAACAAGGTGCGTTATTCTTCCTTCAGTTTGCTCCCATGTTTCTGGCCCGGTTGTGAGGTAGTGCGCCTCTGGGTTCATCTGATTGAGGTATTGGTTCGGCTGGAAGGAGTTTGGTATTTCTTTCGCGAGCCTGCTCGCGACGCTGTAATAACTCTCAGAGGATTCGCGCGGGACATTCGAGTGGGTTATTATGACCTCTGCCCCATATGCTTTTAGAAGCTGCACCTTCTCGCTGCTAACCTTGTCGGGCATAATGAAAATGCAGTGGTAGCCTTTGAGCGCGGCGACCATTGCGAGCCCGATACCCGTGTTTCCTGATGTTGGCTCGATTATCGTGCCGCCTGACTTCAGAAGCCCTCTTCTCTCCGCATCTGCTATCATATGAATTCCTATTCTGTCCTTCACGCTTCCGCCGGGGTTCAAATACTCAACCTTCGCGAGCAGAGTCGCATCTATTCCTTTGCTCACCGAGTTCAGTTTCACCAGGGGTGTGCGGCCTATGGCCTCGAGTATGGAGTTTAGGTATCGCATGAAATCGCCTAACAGCTGAAATGCAAACGACGCAGGCTGAGAAGTAGAACTAACCCAGAAGCAGAAAACTCAGCAAAGGAAACCCCGTTCCATTCACACGACCTCGTGGTTAACTATTGTTAAGTATAAGTATATAAATCTATCGGAAGAGCGAGCGCGCTACTTGTGCACCACCTTGAACAGGTCTGCTTTTGTGATTATCCCTGTGATTTTTCCCTTCTTTGCCGTGAGAACCGCGGGGTTGTAGCGGAGGAGCGCGGAAACCGCCGGGAGCGGGGTGGCCTCATCGACGCGCGGGAAGGACTCATCCATCAAGTTCTCCACCGCGAGCGCGGAGAGTTTTGAGGGGTCGATTCCGCCCGCGAGTTTGTTAAGAATTGTTTGTTCGGAAATGCTGCCCACGACATTATGCCCGTCGAGAACAGGAAGCTGGGAGATTTCGTTCTTTTTCATTAGTAGGATTGCCTTTGAGAGAGGCTCGCGCTTACTTATGCTGAGAACGTTGCGCGTGAGTATGTCGCGCGCCTTCTCGTATTCTTTTTCCTCGAGCTTTTCGAGCGCTTCAAATACTGCGCGCGCATTCTCATATGAGGGGCTCACTCTTCCGGATTCTAACTTAGCAATAAGCGACTGGCTCACGCCCGCGAGTTTCGCGAGCTCCGCCTGGCGGAGCCCCAATTTTCTTCTTTTCTTTTGAATCTCCTCAAGCTGTGGAAGCATGGGAAGGCATTGCGCGCGAGGGTTTATATTCCTATCGGAATAAAAAAGGCAGGAATTTATTTATTGGATGCCCGCCGGATAATGTCGCCGGCGGGTGGTAGGTTGGAAGTCAATTCGCAGGGAATAGCGGAATACGAAAAACAAAATCTGGAATACGCTGAGAAGGAAATTATGGGATACATTAAAGAAGATCCAAATCTTGCGGTTGAGGTTTTGAAGGATGTTTTGTTCAGCAAAACAAGAGATGCAATGGCCCCAGATGGGAGCTTCAGCCCTCAGGAAAAAATAAACGCAATTGCATTTTTGCTTCGTACCGGTCTAGCCGATTTTGAATTGGAGCTTAGCAACATTCTACGCGAGGCTCTACAACGAGTGAGCAACGGGGGCGTTATCATTGCCGAGAGAAACGTGTTGGAGGATATAAACGGAGGGAAACGGTCTTCGCCTAGAATCGGGTTAGGCGGAGGTTACAAATCATTGGAGAAAATAATGGAAAAACTCGCAAAGGACAGAACCAACCCTGCCATTATTCAGAGAAAAATCGCGCGCACTTTCTCCCGCCTGTGACGACGTGAATTTCGTTACATACCAATATAAACCAAATCATCCAGAAAAATAGAAAGCGCAAACACGCGCGAAAGCAGAAAAATATTAGGTGACACCTTGGAGATAGGAGGACAAGACGCTGAGGAAGCGATTAGAGAATATGTCACTAAAAACCCGGAAGAAGCCGTTCGCTTTCTTGGGACCGTCCTGCTTAATGGAAAGGGGAATTTCACCCGCCAGCAAAAAATAATCGCCGCCGAGCTGCTTGGTGCGATAGACAGCCATGTCAGGAAAACGGGAGTTAGAGTTGAAGTTAACACGGTTACGTGCCACGCGGAGAGATACCCTGATGTCACGGGAATCCCGGATATTCTCGCCAGGGCGGTTAAAACCGAGCGCAGCAGCAGGGTCGCGAAAGTTGAAAAAGAAATACTAAGTAGTATCAATGCAGAAAGGTCTTCTGAAAATATTGGGCAGCGTAAATGGTCGGATTGGGATAACGGGTGGAGCGGAAGGGCGTTAAAGGAGCTTGAGAAGGCGCTTAAAATAAAAAACACGCAGGGAATTCAAGCAGCGAAAATGGTTCGTGTGAGATGACTCACGCAACCTCGATTTCCCTCACGGGCTTGTGCTTTACAGGGTATTCGCCTGTGAGGCAGGCCGTGCACAACTCCGTCTTCGCGAGCCCTATGCTCTCCACGAGGCCGTCGAGCGTCATGTAGCCGAGCGTGTCAGCGCCTATTTTCTTCCTGATTTCCTCCACGCTGAGGTTCGAGGCGATGAGCTCCTTGTGCGTCGGGAAGTCGATTCCCATGTAGCAGGGCGAGATGATTGGCGGGCAGGTTATTCGCAGGTGGACCTCGAGCGCGCCAGCGTCCCTTAGGAGTTTCACGATGTTGCGGATTGTCGTGCCGCGGACGATGCTGTCGTCAACTATAACGACGCGCTTGCCAGCGATGATTTCCTTCATAGGATTGAGTTTCAGTTTCACCTCGTACTCGCGCTTCTGCTGCTGCGGGAGGATGAACGTGCGGAAGATATACCTGTTCTTCATCAGCCCCTCGCGCATGGGAATTTTAGACTCAAGGGAGTAGCCAGTGGCAGCGCTCCTCCCTGAATCCGGAATCGGCACGACCACGTCGGCATCAACGGGGTACAGGCGCGCGAGTGCCCTGCCGAGCCTCTCGCGGACCGCATAGATTGGGATGTTCTCGAAATAGGAGTCCCCGCGCGCAAAATAGACGTACTCGAACATGCAGTGCGCGCGCCTCTCTGAAGTTCGGAGCACGCGCGCCTCGATGCCCTTCCTGCTTAGCACGGCCATCTCGCCTGACTTTATCTCGCGCTCGAACTTCGCGCCAGAGGAGTCGAGGGCGCAGGTCTCGCTCGCGACGAAAAGCATGCCGTCGCCGTTCTTCCCTATGCAGAGCGGCTTGAAACCAAGAGGGTCGCGCACGCAGATGAGCCTGCCGTCGTTCGTGAGAATTAGAAGAGAATAGGAGCCATCGAGTTTCCCCATCACGCGGTTCATCGCCTCGAAAATGTCGTCAGTTTCCTGGAGCGCGCGGGAGAAGAGGCGCGCAATCAGTTCGGTGTCCGTGGTCGAGGTGAAAACCTCGCCAGTTTCTTGGAGTTCGGATTTGAGGACGTCGTAGTTCGTGATGTTGCCGTTGAGCGCGACCGCGAGCTCGTATTTCGGCGCGGAGATGGTGAATGGCTGCGCGTTCTCAATCACGGAGGAGCCGCAGGTTGAGTAGCGCGTGTGGCCGATCCCGATGCTGCCCGCGAGCTTGTCCAGCGTCGCGTCGTCGAAAACGTTGAGCACGACGCCCATCCCCCTGTGCGTGATTATCTTCCCATCAGAAAGGACCGAGATGCCCGCGCTCTCCTGCCCGCGGTGCTGGAGCGCGAGAAGCCCTTCGTATATGAGGTGCGCCACGTCCTTTCCCTCGCTAGCGACGACTCCGAACACGCCGCATTTCTCTTTTTTCTCTTTTTCTGGCTTGGACATGCTCACCACTACATCAACTTTCCCCATGCATCTTTTAATTCTTTCAATCCCCACGCGAGAGTTTTCTTGTCGCGCGTAACCGCCAACTTCTCCCCTCCCGCGAGCCCTATTTTCGCCGCTGGGATGCCCGCGCTTTTCGCTGCGGAGAGAATTTCCTCGGGCGAGCGCGTCACAAGAGTGTAGCGCGCGTTCGTTTCCGAAAAAAGAAGTTCGTCGAATTGTTTGCATTCGTTCGCGCCGAGCGCGTCGTTCAAATTTATTTTCGCGCCAATTCCGCTCGCGATGCAGAGTTCGGCGAGCGCGATGCCTATGCCTCCTTTCGAGCAGTCGTGCGCGCACAGCGCCGAACCTTTGCGAATCATTTCGAGAACGAAGCGCGCGTTTCTCCTTTCCGTTTCGAAATTCACCTCTGGAGTTTTTCCTCCAGTAAATTTGTGGAAATATTCGTAATATTCCGAGCCGCCCATCTCCGATCGGGTTTCGCCAACGAGAACGAGAGTGTCGGCGTTTTTCATTGAAAGAACGCGGGCGTGCTCAAGGGATTCGACGAGCCCGAGAATCGCAATCACCGGCGCTGGCTTCACTGCAATCTTGTTTTCATCCTCGTTGTAGAAAGAAACATTGCCGCCCACGCAGGGAATGTTGAAGAATTTGCACGCGTCAGCCATGCCCCTCACGCTTTCCTGGAACTGCCAGAAAACATCCGGGTTCTCGGGATTTCCGAAATTGCAGTTGTCGACAATTGCGAGAGGCTCGGCGCCAACGCACGTGATGTTGCGGACCGCCTCGAGAACCGACTCCGCACCGCCCGCGTAGGGATTGAGGTAGCAGTGGCTGGAGTTGCAGTCGCTTTTGAGCGCGATTCCCTTCCCGTTCGGCGCGCGCAGCACCGCAGCGTCTGCCGCGCCAGGTTTGAGCACAGTGCGAACGCCGACCTCGTGGTCGTACTGCTGGTAAATCCACCTCTTGCTCGCGATGTTCTCGGACGAGAGGAGGTCGAGGAGGACGATGCGCAGATTGGAGGGCTCTTTCGGGGGCTTGGTGCACGCGAGCTGCTGAATGTACTCAGGTTCCTTTGCCACGCGCGCGGCAAGCGGCGCGTCAGCGAGCATCTTCGCAGGAAGGCGCGCGACAACGGCCTCCCCCTCTTTTATCACGAGGTCGCCCCTCCTCACCTTCCCTATGAGCGCGCAGTTTACCTCGTATTTCTCGCACACCCCGCGCACGCGCTCCAGATTCTTGGGCTCGACAACAAGGAGCATGCGCTCCTGCGATTCTGAAAGCATAACCTCGTACGCGTTCATCCCTGTCTCGCGGCGCGGAACTTTTGCAACATCAATCTCAGCGCCCATCCCTCCTTTCGCGGTAGTCTCGCTGCTCACGCACGTGAGCCCGCCGCCCCCCAAATCTTTCAGCGCGCGCAGGAGTTTTTTCTGGTGGAGTTCGAGAACGCACTCAATCAGGAGTTTTTTCGTGAAGGGGTCGCCTATCTGCACCGCCGGCCGATCCGCATCGCTTTCATCTGTCAAAATTTTCGAGGCGAAAGTTACGCCGTGGATGCCGTCGCGTCCAGTGCTGCTGCCAACCAAAATGAGGAGGTCGCCCTCGTGCTCGGCGCGGCCGAAAAGAATTTTCTCGCGCTCGACATAGCCATAGCACACGACGTTCACGAGGCAGTTTGTCGTGAATGTATCATCGAACTCCGTGTCCCCGCCGACTGTCGGGATGCCCACGCAGTTCCCGTAGTCTGCAATTCCCTTCACAACGTATTCGAGAAGCCACCTGTTCCGTGCGTTGCTCAGCCTGCCGAAGCGGAGCGAGTCGAGAAGCGCGACGGGGCGCGCGCCCATGCTGAGAACGTCGCGGATGATGCCTCCAATCCCTGTTGCAGCGCCGTTGTAAGGCTCGATTGCCGAGGGGTGGTTGTGGGATTCAATCTTGAACGCGACGCACCAGCCCCCTCCAATGTCGATGACGCCAGCGTCATAGCCAGGCCCGACAACCACGCGCGGACCTGTCGTTGGAAATAGTTTGAGCGTTGGGCGGCTGGACTTGTACGAGCAGTGCTCGCTCCACATCACGTCAGTCATCCCGTATTCTACCGGAGTTAATTCGCGCTTGAGAATTTCCTTTGCTGCCTTTTCTTCTTCCGGAGTCATCCTACCATCTTTTTTTATCTCGCGTTTATCAGCCATTTCAAAATTGTTTTCCCGTCCTCGCTGCGCAGGATGGACTCGCTCGCGCGCTCTGGGTGCGGCATGAGCCCGAGCACGTTCCCCTCGCGGTTGCATATGCCCGCGATGTTCTCGAGCGAGCCGTTCGGGTTCGCCTCCTCGCTCTCGCGCCAGTTCTCGTCGACGTATTTGAAAACGACCTGGTCGTTCTCGTGCAGTTCCCTCAGCGCGCGCTCATCATTGAAGTATCTGCCCTCGCCGTGCGCAATCGGGAGGCGGATTATTTTTCCATTCTCAAGCGGATTGCCGAAAATCTTTCTTCCTGTGATAACTTTCAAAATCACAGGCGCGCACACGAATTTGAGCGCGGCGTTGCGGAGGAGCGCGCCCTGGAGAAGCCCTGCCTCGCACAGAGTCTGGAACCCGTTGCAGATTCCGAGAACAGGCTTTCCCTCGCGCGCCATCTCCTTCACTATTTTCATCGCAGGGCTGTACGCCGCGATGATGCCTGCGCGCAGGAAATCGCCGTATGAAAATCCACCCGGGAGAATTGCGGCATCGTAGGTGTCGTCGAATTCTTTATGCCAAACAAGGCGCGCGTCGGCGTGCAGAACGTTTTTGAGCGCGTGCAGGGTGTCGAAGTCGCAGTTCGAGGCAGGAAACTGGATGATTGCGATTTTCATTTTATCACAAATTACAGCAAATACAACAACACTCGCGCCTCGCGCGTCGCCCGCGCGTATTAATCTCGTGCATTTTGGCCTCGTCGCGCGACGTAAAGGGCGTAAGTTTTTTGTTCGAGCCGAACACGCTCTTTTGTTTCTTTGATTTTAGTTTTTTCATAGCGTCACGAGATTATAACACGCGCATGCTGAAGTTGTGCGCGACGGGATTCGCGAGGCGGAGTTCGTTGCACATCCGCACCACTGCGTCCTTTGCCTCCTGTTCCGTGTTCGCGTTAATCTTGATGCGCAGGAGTTTCCCGCACCTGACGTCGGTCACGTTCTCGAACCCGTGCTTGTTGAGCAGGTCGCGCTTAATCACCTCGCCCTCAGGGTCTTTCGCAGCGGGCTTGTTCTCTATTATAAGTTCTATAGTGAAAGTTTTCATAGGCATAAAATATCACCGCGCGAGTTGCGCTCGCGCACGCGAATAAAATATGGGGGCAAAAAGTTTAAAATGTTACATAGAAACAACTAGGTTTTGGGAGTGAAGCAACAATATCCTATTCTGTCGCATTCTGCCCTCATCCTGTCCCATATTTTCTTATCTTCGATGACTCGCAGGGCAGTTGGATAGAGAATGTTGTTCTCCTTGAATATGTGGTCGCGCAGCGTCATGACGATTAACCGCGATGTCGAGTCTAGTTTTTTCTTAAATTCCTCGAATTCAATTTTATCTGCGTTTTTTGCAAGAGTCCTGAGTTCTTTTTTGCGTCTTCTGAGCTCCTCGTGCTCCATCCTCATCACCTGCGGAGGACCGTACACGTTTCTCTTCTCAAGCTCTGGGAAAAGGACTTCCTCCTCGCGCTTGTGATGAGGCTCGGCTCCAACAAGATGCTCGGCTATATGCATCAACGTCTTAAAATCGCCGCTTTTCCTCCTGTAATTTTTCATCTTCTGGATTTTTTTATTCACTTTCTCAAGCTCATCCAGAAATCCGAGAATCCGATCATGCTCGCAAACCATGGTGTGGATCACATGCCCGGGCTCAAGGCTTTTTTTGAATCTATCCAACTCGTCGCCGAGCATCCCGAGATGCGCAGAGCAGAGATGCCTCAGATCCTCTGGCGCAAGCCCTGCCTCCATAAGCTTTTGCTCTGCGATGGATAGGTCGGCGGGGTCGACCGAGGCGAGGAACTCCTGCGCTTCTCCCCTCAGTTTTTCCGGATCTTCACCAGCATTCAGGCGCTTCAGGATGTGAGTTAGTTTTTCTACGCTATCCATGCTTATCCTCCAGTATTCTTTCATCAAGCATTTTTCTTGCCAAGGTTTTGGCATGCGCGTGATAAAGCGAGCCTGTGATCGCGTTCCAGTCAGTTCCGCGCGAGTTGTAATAAGAGAATTCTTCCTTTGAAAATTTGACGAGCTGGTCAGCATCGTATAAAATTTTGAAAGCCAGCAGAGGGTTCTCCAGTCTTTCATGATGCGTGCTTATCATCACGCAAACTTCGTTTATTGTTTTTTCTGGATAGCCGAGCGGTTTCATCAATTTTAGCGCTAACCGCGGCCCTTTTTCATACTGGTCCTTCACAGAGCTTCCGCCGATATCGTGGAGGATGATGAGCGCGTACACTTTTTCTCTGATGTTTTTGGGGATATCGAAATGCTTTTTCGCGACATCAAAAACCCTTTTTGTATGCGCCGCTCCAAAGTCGTTCTTTTCAAGGTAGGGCGTTGCAAGCGCGAACAATTTTTCATGTCTCATGGAGAATCACTTAGTATCTTTAAGATACTATGTATACAAAAGATATAAATATCTGTGAGTTTCTGAAAGTATACCATGAGCAAAGGCTGTGCGGTGTACAAAACCGCTGATCTGATTGGAAAAAGATGGACGCTGCTGATTTTGCTTGGGCTATACAAAGGAGAAACAAAATGGAAGAGGTATACCCGGCTGAAGGACGAGCTTCCTGAAATAACACCAAAGATTCTCTCCGCGAGATTAAAAGAGCTTGGGCGCGAGGGATTGGTGGTGAGAAAAGTTGATGCAAAAAGTTTTCCGATAAAATGCGAGTACAGTTTGACAAGGGGTGGCGAGGAATTTGTGCGGATAATAAGAGACATGAAAAAATGGGCTTTGAGGTGGAAGGTGAGAAACGAGTTTTGCGAGAAACTTGATTGTAAAAACTGTGGGTTGTCCCCTCGCTTGCGCTAACTTGGCATGAAGCCCTTGAACATGGAATGGAGCGCGGTGAGCGTGATGAAGAAAATCCCGAGCGCTGTCACCATGAATATCGGGATGTACTTCAACCCGCGCGTGAGCCTGCCCTGCCTTATCTGGGCGAGCGTGAGCGCGCCGAAGAACGTTGTTATCGATATCGCGTATATGGCGAAGTTCCTTACCTCTTCAGGGGGGATTACCTGGCCCGCGCCGGTTCCCATGAACCTCATGAGCCCGCCGCTGAACCTTGACTTCCCGGCGGTCGTGGTCTGGTTGAAGGAGGTGGACGCCTTTTGCGAAGCAAGGGTCGCGCTCATCTCCGAGTAATAAACTGAAATCGAGAACAGGAGGGGCGAGGCGACGAGCGAGGTGAATATGATGAATATGGTGTACATCATCGTGGCGTTCATTATCTCCCGCTTGAGCATTGTTGTCGCCTTGAGGTCCTGCGCGACCTCATCGAGGATTGGCGCGATCTCGCCTCCCAGGGAGATGCTCTCCACGAGAAGGCGCACGGCGCGCTCAAGCAGCGAAGAGCGGACGCGGTAGCTCATCTCGCTGAGCGCGTTCGCGATGGGCATCCCGCCGAATGATTTCCCGCTGACCTTTTTAATCTCGTCCTCGAGAGGGCCGAACTCCGGGCGGGCGGACATCCAGATGGCGTTCTCAACTGTCATTCCTGCGCGCACGTTCGCTGCCATCATCTGGAGCGCATCCGGCAGGACCTCCTCGATTTTGCGCGCGCGGTTGTCAGCAGCCATTATGAGGACGACGTAGAACGCGGCCTCCACAGTGACGAACATAAGCGCCATTATCAGAAGGGCGGTCGTGTGCGACACGAGCGGCGCGCTTATGAAAAACGCCGCGACTGAGAGAAGCGAGGAGGTGATAATCGAGGCAGCGAGATACAGTTTTGGCGACGTGCTGAACCCGCCCTGGAGCATGAGGCGCGACATGTATCCGACTATCGAACTCGGGAAGAACATAGACACGATGAGCGCGAGGCGCCTGAAAATTCCTTTCAAATTCATGATTTCACGTCCGTTGAGCTAATCAACCGCAGGCCTCCTGCTCCGCACGAAACTTATGAAGAACAACTGAAACATGACAAGGCCCACAAGCACGAGAGTGAGGATGATTTTTGGAATCTTTATGTTCAAGAATGAAAGAATTACAATGAGCATCGTGACCCCGAGCGAGGGCACTACGACCGCGCCTATCATGTATATCATCGTCCAGGGGTTCAGTTCCTGCCCGTACCTCTGAATCTCCGCGACGCGCTCCTTCGTGAGGTCGTTTATCATCCCGTCGATGGCGTTCGCGACGTCGGAGCCGACCTTGAGCGCGTTCGATATCTGCCAGAGAACCCGGCGGAATCTCTGGGAGGGGTTGCGCTTCGTAGCCTCTGTCAGAACATCGGTCTCGGAGATGCCAGCGTTCATCTGCTTCACCATCCACCTGAACTCCGCGGAAACCTCCCCGTAGCCTGAGGTCAGGCTCGTCATCGCCTGGAAAAGCGGGACGCCTGAGCGGAGTTCTATGAGCAGTTGGCGGAGGGCCGGGATGAGGTTGTTTTCAAGCTGGCGCGCGCGCCTCTTCGCAATCACGCCCGGGTATATGAGAACTGTGATGAGGCTCGCGAAAGCGATGAGCAGGCCAAGGCCGACGATGATGGGAAGGCCTATTTTGAGCCTGCCGATTTTGTCTATGAGCATTATCGTGAGGGTGATGAAAACCCCGTTCGTGAGCGCGACAACGAACGCCGCAGAGGCGTACTGGCGCGGCGTAAGTTCCACTCCTGATTGGAGAAGTTCCGCGCGCAGGAACGGAAAGAACGGGCTTATGAAATTGCCTATGCCGAAGAAATGCTTCGAGGCGTTCATCAGCATCTTCGGCGGGAGTATGCTGAACGGGATTTTCATCGGCAACGCACCTGTCCATCCAGTCTACTTTTTAGGCGTCTTCGCTTTTGGAACCGCGGGCGCCGGCCGCCTTTCGGGAACCGGCGCGGGCTTCTCCTCCTTTTCTTGCTCCTTCACAGGCTCAGCGAGCGCGCCAGGCCTGAGGATCTCGCGCGGGTCGCTGTTGTCTGCGACTATCTGGTTCAGCCTGTCCTTGTGCCTGTAGTAGAGCGCGACAACCCTGCCGACGTCCTCGACATTGTATATTTTGTGGGCGACCATGTAATTCAAAACTCTTTTCTTCTCCTCGAGGTCCTGCAGCATCTCCTCGGAGGTCATCCCGCTGAACATCAGGAGGTCGTTCATGAGGCGTATGTGCTCGCCAACCTTGTCCAGCGTGTCCTGGCGCGGGTTCCATTTGAAAATCTTGTTGACAATCACCATCTCGCCGCGGGAGACGAACTCCGCGACTTCGAACGTCCTTCGTATGCCAGTTCGCCGCTGGCGGTACTGCACTATCGTCAGGTGGAGCGCGCCCAGCATGTTCTCCGGAAGGTTGATTGGCGGGGAGGTCAGGCGGTTCTTCACCTGGTCCGCGTCGTCGGCGTGAACTGTTGCATAAACCGCGTGGCCTGTGTGCATCGCCTCGAACAGCACCTCGGCCTCGCGCTGGCGGCGCACCTCGCCGAGCACGATGCGGTCAGGCCGCATACGCAGGGAGTTCACCATCAGGTCGAGCATGGTGATTTCGCCCTTCCCCTCTGGGTTGGGCTGGCGCGTCACGAGCGGGGTCCAGTGGAGGTATTCCGGAAGATAGAGTTCGCGCGTGTCCTCGATGGAGACGACGCGCTGGTTCGGCGGCGTGAACACGAGGAGCGCGTTGAGAATTGAGGTCTTTCCGGACGCCGTGCCGCCGCCGACGATGATGTTCATCTCGTACTGGAGGCAGAGCCACAGGAGCGCGGCGATGTCGAAGTTGAGGGTCTTGTACTGCGGGTCGAGCAGGCTGACGATCGTCCAGGGGGTCTTCGCGAACTTTCTTATGGTGATGCTGTTTCCCTTGCTGGAGATAGGGAAGAGGGTGGCGTTCACGCGGTCCCCGCTCGTCAGGTGCGCGTCCAGCAGCGGGGACAGGTTTGTTATCTGCCTGCCGACCTTCCTCCCGATGATCGAGGCGTAGTTCTGAATCTGCTCCTCGCTCTCGACCAGTATATTCGTCTTCAGCCATCCGTATTTCTTGTGGTATATGTAAACCGGCTCGCGCGAAGAATTGATGACTATCTCCTCAAGCTGGTCGTCAGCGAGAAGGAGCTCTATTTCCCCGAGCCCTATGAGTTCGTGCGCAAGCCTGCTCACAAGAATTTTTTTCTCGTCTTCGGTCGTGCCGATCAACTCGCGCGTGACGAGTTCCTCTGCCTTGTCTATGAATTTCTTCCTCACGGTCTCTACTTCGCGCGGGTCGAGAATCTCGGATGTCTTTATGTTCACGCTGTCGATGATGCGCTCCTTCAGGTATCCGAGGACCTTCTCCGTCGCCTTCTGGATTTTCGTCTGCTTCACGTCGTACGTGTTTATGTACTCCTCGTCCTTCTCGCTTATCGTGACCTCGGCAGGAACGCCCTCGCTTATCACGGTGTATTTGTCAAAAATTTTCATGAGGATCGCCTCGCGAACAATCTCTTAATTCGTCCGAACGGGCTTAAAAGCGTATTGATTAGCGAGGGATGCATGGGCGCGGCCTCTGCTGGCTTTACGGCCCCTGTCGCGCTCTCGAACTCCCTGACCTTGTGCGCGAAGTTGAAAACCCTTCCCCTCATCGTCTTCATCCCAACGTTGAACTTCTCGAGCGTCATCTCGAGTTCGCGCGCCTCCTTCATCAGGTAGTTCAGGTCCTCGCCCGAGGCGCCCCTTTCCTGCGCCTTCACCGTATCGAGAAGTTTCTCCGCTATGCCCAGGCGGCGCGATATCTCCCTCTCCATGAACTCGAGCGTCTGCTCGGAGTCCTTCACTTCCATTTCAGCGTGCCTTATCGCCTCCCTGAGCAGTTCGCTCTCCTTCTTCACCTTCACGAGCTCTATGCGCTCGGAGATTGATTTTTTCGCGACGAGTTCTGCCGAGCCGGTGATGCCGTACCGCACTGACACGAGCCCGCTCTCCTCGAGGACGTTCAGGAGGCGCTCAATCTGCTCGGGCTTGAGCGCGAGCGCCTTCGCCACATCGCGTATGTTCGCGCGCTCCTTTGACTTCACGTATTCCACGACCCTGTCGATAATCGTTTCGATGTTTTCCCCGGAAACTTCAGCCTCCTCCGGTCCGCCGGCCTCCTCTCCCCCTTCTTCCTCCTCTTTTTCTTCATCGTGCGCCCC
>JBFMAP010000007.1:0-17244 GCA_040755655.1 Microcaldota archaeon | reverse complement strand
TGCATTTCCGCTGTTGCCCTCTCGAGCCAGGCGCGGATTCTGGCTGCGTGTGCGAATCTGAAACCATAACATTGGGCAGCGGAGACACCTACACAATTTACACGCCCCCGTGCGTTGGTTACGGATGCATGGCAGTGACCCCATCCGTTACAACTAACGTGTGCGTTGCCGAGTGCGGGCCCTCTGCGCAGGTCGCGTACGAGTGCAACGACAAGGCAGGCACGCGCACCTTCTGGGGCTCGTGCGAGCCTCATTACGAGGCGACACTGCAGGGCGGCCTTCTCCTCAACAAGGTCCCGTGCGGGGCGAACGAGTTGTACGCGCTCACGCGCGACCCTTTCAAGGAACTGCAGTATTTCATGCTCGGCCAGGGTCCGAGTTTCCAGGATTTTCTGAAGGCAAGGGAGTACTGCGAACCAAAAATGGAGGATATTGCGGAGATTCAGGTGGGCGACCCTCTTTTCGAGCCTGATGAAATAACAATCACAGACGGCTCGCTCATCTGCTGGGACAATCTCGCGAACTCGACAATACCCATCCACGCTCTCGAGTTTTCAGGACCGCGCCCGAAGGAAAGTTTGAACGTGAGCGCGCTCACCTGCTCCTCAAATTTCACGCTGAACCGCACCATCTTCCCGCCGCCTGCAGAAGAATACACGGTCACTGATGTGAAAACAGGGCTCGGCTCAACGCTCGCGATAAGCCCGGACGGTTTCATCTACCTGGATTCTGATTCCTTTATGCCAACAGACCTCGTTGTCAGCGAAGGGCAAAACATCTCAATAAGAAACAACGCAGAGGAGGCGCACATAATAGAGATGTGGTTCGGGGACGACACCGAGCCCGCACCCGACATAATCCAGACAATAAACGCTGGCGGAACCCTGACGCTTCCGCCTGGCGCGCTGGAAAAACTTGGGCCTCACGCGCTCCACGACATAAACACAGATGCATACGGCTCAATATTCGCGACGAGCGTCGGCAACGAGGTGACGATCACAGGAGCAGGCCCTGCTCCTGAAGAGGTCGGGATAATCTGGGGCGACGACGTCTGCTTCAACAACACCGACGCGAGCAAATCGCACACCCTGCACGTGTACAAACTCGAAGGCGAGGTGCTTGTGCCGAAAGAAATCCACTCCGTATCCAACGGCTCCTGCTGCTGGCAGTCGCGCGCCTCTTTCTACAACCAATACTCTGGCGCATACGAGGACAGGACGCCAGGCACATACATTTTCTACGACATCGATGCAACAGGCGCGAACAGCACAGCGCTCTCCTTCCAGCAGTATGAAACCGAGGTGAGCGGACCAGCATCCTACAGGCTGAATTTATACATCCCGCCTGAGGCGATGAGCGTGCTCGTGGCAGGGTTTGTGATAAGCGACTGCGGTAACACTGTAATCAACTACCAGCCAGCAGGTCCGCAGATGGATGACAGCGACTGCGGCTGCGGCTCGCAGAACTTCATGGGCGGTTTCCAACTTCCAAACCACCAGCGCGGAACGTTCAACACAATCGACATAAACGCGACAGTTGGATGCGCAGGCACAGGCACAAGGGGCTATTACCTGAACATAACAATCTCCACCCCGCCGTTCGTGACAGTGTATGTAACAGGAAAAACATCCAAATACACTGTCAAATTGCAGGACCCTGCGTTCAAGCCGCCCAATCTCGCTATTGTCTCAAATATGACGCTGTGCTTCATAAACCCCGGCAGGCTTGACCGCCGCCTCACCTCAAATTTCCCGCCCCCTCTTCCAGCAGTGTTCGACGTTCTCGCGAGGAGCAGGTTCTGCCTTACCCCGATAACCGCTGGCACTGAGATATACTCCGTACAGGACAGCGTCACGCGCACAAACGCGACGATACTCGTGAGCCCGGTGCTACCTGTATACATAAACCTCACGCTCCTCGGAGCGTCGCCCAACTACGTGGCAGTTCCGGTCGGCAGCGACCTGTGCTTGATAAACTCGGACGATGTCGAGCACAACATAACCTCCATCGGCATAGTGCTGCCTGAGCGGACGGTCTGCACCTCGGTTTCCCCAGGAATCCACCACTATTACGATTATGTCACACGCTCTGAGAACGTCACGCAGAACCACAGCCTCATCGTCACGAGTTCGCAGGAGAAAAAGTTCTTCATGAGCGCGGCAGGGACCTACCCGAATATGCTTTATGTTTATAATAACGAAACGGTTTACTGGGAAAACGCGGACGTACTCAATCGCACGCTTTTCGCGCGCACCAGGACAATGGACGTCCCCATGGAATTTTGGAATGGGCAGACCGTGAGCCCTGGCCAGCGCGTCTTCTGGGACCTCGGCAGTTCGATACCCTCGCCTGTCGGCATGAGGCAGTTCTACTACGAATACGAGTACAAGGTAAACGAAACGCACAACGCGACCGCGAACGCGACGAGCACGCTCGTCATCCAGGAGTCAAAGGCGTTCTCACCGCAGGGGGTTTATTTCATAGGCCCTGCGACCGAATCTAATCTTAGCCTCGGGCTCGCTGTCCAGGACGTTTTTGGCGATATAGGCACAGTGACGCTCATGAAACTGAAGGAACTCCTGAACCAGGACGTCCTGACCGCGCTCGTGTTCAACAGAGGAGGCGCTGATGAGACGATGCGCGTTGATATCGCAGGCATAATGCTTGACGAGTATTACAGCGTGCCTGCAGGAAGCAACGTTTCATGGAGGAACATCGACCGATTGAGCCACACCCTCGCGCAGAGCGGCGCGTGGCTCGGCTCCCTAACCCTTGCGCCCGGCGGGACATACAACATCTCAAACATATCCGCAGGCCTGTATGTTCTTGAAGACGACGTGTCAGCGCGCAGATACACCGTTGATGTTGAAAACCTGAGCGCGACCATAAACCTCACATTCGCCCCTTTCACGCCCCCAACGCTCACGACAAACAGCATGGAACTCTACTTCAAAAACCGCGGGTACAAGGACAGGCGCCTCTGGATAAAATACAACTTCTTTGATGGCTTCAGGTTCCAGAACGGCCAGTGCTTCAACTTCCCCGTAGGCTCGTACGAAGTCTATTACCGCGATATTTTCGGCGACCATAAGAAATTCGACATGAACGTTCTGAACGCGAGCGAGTTCACGGACGCCTCTGCGATAAATCTTACTTTAAATCCCCCGTTTGACCAATGCAAAACTGAAATCTGCAGTCCTCTTCCGCCGGACAACATCCCGGACAACTGCACTGACCAGGACTGGACGGATTTCTGCCATTGCTCCTATTTCATGCTGGATGAAGGCGTGCGCTACAGCAGGGTGATTCCAAAAATCATCAACAACGGGGGCGCGTACGCGAGGTGGTTCTCGCTCAATGGCGTGGGATACTACCTTGCTCCGGGCGCGAACCTCACTTTTCCGATCGCACTCACCTTCACCACGCACGTAAGCAGTTTCTTTTCCACATGCCAGCCTTCGCAAATGGAAGTTTTCTACTACGGCTCGAACATAAACATGAACGACCCTGATTTGTCTTCGCCTTCGCCGTGGAGCACGCTTTCGGTGCACGAGGATGACGACGTGTGCTTCTCAGGCCTTCCTGTTGGCCAGTACGCGTGGGTGGTTCCTGTTTCCCCGCCGCCGGTGACAGTCCGAGCGCGCTCCGCAGAGAAAATACAACTCGAGGACATCGGCGGAGGCGAGTACAGTCTGGAGGTGTGCGACGCAACCCCGCTGACGACGATGGCGCTTTACCCGCCTGCGGTCAGCTGTCCTTCTAGTTTCGATCGCAGCCAGATGGGCTGCATGACCGTCAACGTGCAGATGCCGCTCGGCGCCGGCGCTGCGGAGGCATATCTCGCTGAGATGAACTTCTCGCAGGACGTTGTGACCACCTCGCCTGGCAGTACGGTGTGCTGGAACGCGAGCGGCGCATACGCGAGAGGATACAGCCTCATTCTCATTCAGGAACTCCCAGGAGGAGGCTACAACGCGAGCCTTCTCCCGAACATAAGCCAGGCGAGCGCGTACTGCTGGTCGCCGAGCGAGGGGCGCCACAATCTCATCGACTGCGTGAGCAACAGCCGCCAGGGGGTGGTCAGTCACACCTACGACATAGTTGTCCCGATAATCGACCAGCTCTTCGAGCCTTCGATGAGCATGAGCGCGAGGGCAGGGACGGAAATATGCTTCCATAATCTGGACAACCGCAACCATACGCTTTCAATCTCGCCAAACCCGCCTCCGCTGCCTGCGTCAATCTCCCTTGTGCCGAACCAAACGCAGTGCATAACCATGCCGCCAGTGGATATAACGATGACAGACGTCTCGACAGGTCTTTCGCTCCTCATCACCCTCGCATCTGATGCCTGCTCCGGGGCGGATGTTGTTCCTCTCGCGCAAAAACTCAACACCTATCTCGACAACAATACGGAGTACATGACCCCGTTCTGGGACAAGTTCTACTACAAAAAATACAACCCGTTCGGCCCGTCGTGGCCCGTGCTCCTCACCCAGGATGTTTCCATCCCTGTCTCAAATCCCCAGTGCATTGCGGACCAGCTCAGCAACATCACTCGCGAGTGCAGGAACTGCACAACGGTGTTTGCTGTCCGCATTCCTGGCACGACGCAGAGCGATATACAAAACGTGATGGGTCGCACGAACAAGAGCGTTGATATGGTCGGTTTCATGGTTTTCGCGAACACGAGCTCAATCTGCGAGGAGACAGGAGGGGATTGCGTGTGCAACGCGAGCAGGGCCTGGGACGAAATAAAGAATCTTTCAAGATTCGTGGTGTACAACTACACGTTGCCGACCGCAATCCTCTCGTACAATCTGGAGGGCACTGGAGCAGGCGCGTGCGCAGGAAAGGGCGTTGGGGATGCGTTCGCAGAAATGTACGAAAAAGAGACGTACCAATTAACGGGCGCAGGAATCTCAGGAATCGCGCAGTACTGTTTGATGGACGGCGCGTGCCAGCCGCTGAGTGGGGATTACGGCCTGACCACAGGTCCGCCTGCCTACGCTCGGAAGGAGGGATTCGAGGAATGGTTCAAGGGGTGCGCGGACTATTACTACCGCTCGCAGGGATTGACGATGACGATGTGCGCTGCCAACGAGACGAACAGCACTATCTGCGACCCCTCGCGCATAATGCAATTATATGACGAATATAAATGCCGCGCCGAATAGTTTATAAATACAAATCAAAAAAAGTTGTTCGTATGGAACCGATGCCTGCCCGCCCGGGTTCTTCACCGCAAGAGAAACTCGGCGTTTTCTTCGGGGGAGTATTACTGCTTATTTTGATTATCCTTCTATGCAAGGCAAGCGGGGTCGTTCCGGTTAAGCCGACATGTCCGACCGTGCGGCAATGCGACCCTGCCACATACCCTGCTGCTTGTCCCTCATCAGGATGCTGCCCAACAAACACCGTTTGGGATACTGTTCAGAACTGCTGCACTGACAAATACGGAATATGCGCCCCCATCTCCTGCTCCAATCCATCAAAATGCAAACTCGGCGCGCCACCCGGGGATCCGTATGCCTGCTGTCCTGGCTATGGTTGTTACGAAATGAAATGCGTCTCATCGGTTTGTCTGCCTTTCATGCGGTGCGACCATTCGGCCTACCCCTTGACCTGCCCGCCTTCGGCCTGCTGTCCCAAGAAAACAGTTTGGGACGACATCCAAAAATGCTGTGTTGACGGTTCTGGCGCGTGCGTTTTCATCTGTCCATTCGAGAGAGAGTGCGATCCGTCAGCATACCCAGACGGATGCCCCCCGTCAGGCTGCTGCCCTGATGGTACTGTCTGGAACACGACTCAAAACTGCTGCACAGACAACTTTGGGGTGTGCGTCTCTTTCTGCCCGATGGAAAGAATCTGCAATCCAGCGGCTAATCCTGCGACGTGCCCTCCATCAGGCTGCTGCCCAGACGGCACAACATGGGGCGCCAGCGGTTCTTCTCCTGAACCCTGCTGCTTGGACAGCGCCGGGCAGTGCCCAACAACTCCACCATGCCCTGCGAAAAGAATGTGCAGCCACTTCCTTTATCCAACAGCCTGCCCCTCCTCTGGATGCTGCCCAACAGGAACTACTTGGAATGCGAGCCAGAAATGCTGTACCAACAGCGCAGGCGTTTGTGTTTTCGAATGCCCGGCTGAAAGGACATGCGACCCTGTATCATATCCTGCGACCTGCCCGTCCTCAGGCTGCTGCCCGTCAGGCTCCGCATGGAACACAACCCAAAACTGCTGTACTGATTCCTATGGGACTTGCGTCCATTGCGCAAACCCGTACCCGTGCAACTCCTCTGCCCTGTGCTGCCCTGGCTACACCTGCAACTCCACAACCGAACGATGCGAGTTGCAGTTTGCAAAGTTCATCTGCACCCACCACCCATCGAACTGCGTGCCCGGCCCTTACAACGAGAGCAATAACGAAACGTGCTGCCCTGGCTTCTACTGCAATCCAGACAACGGACTCTGCTGCAAGGAGGGATGGGGCTGCTCTTACTCGGCTCAATCCTGCTACTGGGGCTGCAACGGTCAGCCGCAGGCGCCTTATCCTGACTGCAGCTGCGACTGCACAGGCGCGACGTGCGAGTTTGGCGGCACTCTTGACGAGTACTGCGTGTGCCACTGCTCAAACGACTGCCACGGAGGCACGTACAACATGGACTGCTCATGCAACTGCGGCGACCCGGCAAGGCAGCAGGAGATTTCAGAAACGATGTGCAACAGCCAGCCCATACACATCACTACCGACTGCTCCTGCAACTGCCAGAACCCCTGCAACGAGACAGGGGGCGGAAAGCGCAACGACACCAACTGCCAGTGCGACTGCTCCGGCGTGGCGTGTCCTCAGGACTGGGCGGTGAACGCGACGGACTGCACCTGCTACTACGTTCCGCCCCTGTGCAGCGACCTGGGCGAAGGTTGCACGCAAAACGAGGACTGCTGCGGCTATGCCGAAAATACGCAGGGCTATGGATACGACGCGGCCTGCTACGGAGGGACGTGCCAGAACTGCACCCTCACCTATGATTGGGGCTGCGGGATTGACAGCATGACCGGGGAGGTATACCGGAGCTGCTGCAATCCTTCCGATACCTGTGATGCAAGCAACACCTGTACACCACCATCTTGTATAGCGTTGGATAGCAAGCCATGCGGTCCGGCTAATGAAACCCAGTGTTGCTATTACGATGAAGGCGCATTCTGTTATCTAGGCTCAACCCCACTTTACGAAAACAAATGTTATGTCTGTCTACCAGAAGGGGCAAACTGCTATAAGCCTAAATGGCCTTACCGATGTTGTGGAGATTACATTTCTGGCGAGTACTACGCAGGAGTATGCATAAACAAAATATGTACATTATGCAAACGCAGCGGAGTTATTGGTGAATGTGCAATAAACGATGAGTGTTGTTATGGTTACACATGTGATGGTACTGGTGCGTGTGTTACAACGGGGAGTATATGCAAGGACGCCGGCGTGTCCTGTTCAAGTGATGAAGAGTGTTGCTCCGGATGGTGTACTACCTACGGATGTCTCTTTCCGCCATAAGCAAACGCTGAAAAATATATATAAAATTTTTGTGCTGATTAATCTGCATGGAAAACGACGCGCGCGCTGGCTACCTCGATTTCGAGACCACGCGGGAAATAACTCTGCCTAAAAATCCACTAGATATGATAATAGGCCAGGATGAAGTGGTGCGGATAGCGCGCGTGGTCGCGAAACAGCGTCGTCATCTCCTTCTCGTCGGTCCTCCGGGCACAGGAAAGAGCATGCTCGCGCAGGCGATCGCGTGCGTGGTCCCGCAGCCAACTCAAGAGGTCTCAGTGCTGCACAATCCAGAAAATCCAGAGCGGCCGGTAATTGAGGTGCGCGACAGGGAGAAAATAATCAAGGACAGGAAGCCGAAGGAGTTCGAGGGCAGGACGCTTTCCGCTTCCGAGGTTCCGTCGTTCGTCGCTGAGCGGCTCGGGTTCAGGTGCAGGAGATGCGGGAACCTCAGCAATTTCAACACGCCCGTCTGCCCGAAATGCGGCGCGGACAAGTACAGGCGCGAGCTGTCCCCTTTCGACGATTTGATTTTCGGGTTCATGGGCGAGGTGAGGGAGGACCGCGTGCACACCACGCGCGCATTTCCCGACGGCCGCGAGGAGGTTGTTCTCTACGAGCGCGACGAGGATGGGCGGATTCGCGTCTATGACCAGTCGTCGCTGCGTAAAATCGAGGAGATCGAATCCCGCCGTCCGCGCAAGGTCATCCTGCCGCTCCAACGCAATACATTCATTCAGGCGACTGGCGCGAGCGAGACAGAACTCGTCGGAGACGTGAAGCACGACCCTTACGGAGGTCATCCCGAGATTGGGATGGCCGCGTATCTGCGCGTGGTTCCGGGCGCGATTCACGAGGCGCACGAGGGCGTTTTATTTATTGACGAGATTGCGACGCTCGGGTATCTGCAGAGATATCTTTTGACCGCGATGCAGGAGAAAAAATTCCCAATCGCGGGTCGCAATGCGTCGAGCACAGGCGCGTCAATACGCGTTGACAACGTCCCGTGCGACTTCATACTCATAGGCGCGCTCAACACGAACGACATGGACCATCTCCTTCCCCCTCTGCGCTCGCGCATACTCGGGAACGGATACGAGGTTCTTCTAAGCACCACGATGCCGGATACAGAGGAGAACAGGAAAAAACTCGTGCAGTTCATAGCGCAGGAGATAAGAAAGGACGGACGTATACCTCACGCTGATGTGAGGGCAGTGCTCGCGCTTCTCGAGGAGGCGAGGAGCCGCGCGAAACTCATTGATGATTTTGTTGGTCTCACACTGCGCTTGCGCGACCTCAGCGGCATAATAAAGTTGGCAGGCGACCTTGCGGTCATAGACGGCAGCGAGCTCATAGACGAGAAGCACGTGCGCGCAGCGCTCAAGCGCGGGAGGAGCATAGAGGAGCAGGTGAGCGAGAGGTACGACTCATGGTGGCGCGCCGGAATGAGCGACTACGGGGCGAAGCGCAGGAAATCAGACGAGAGCGAGGTCGCATAGCAAGCCAGCACGCGCCACAGCATTTAATTTAAATCCCACCAAACATAACAATTCAACGGGCTCGTAGTCGAAAGCCTGTTGCCTCGCGCCAGATTGTCGGCAGGCCTGCAATGGTAAGACGTCACCCTTACACGGTGAAAACTCCCGGTTCGATAGGAAACCGTAACTCGTTCCGAAAACCCGGGCGAGCCCACTTGAAATTTTGAATACTGGTTGGTGTTCGGATGCGCGTGAAAAAACTAAGGCTCGCGGTCTCGCTGATCATAGGCGTTCTTGCAGCCGCGGTGTTCTTTCATTTCTACTCCATGCTAAACGAGGACTTCTCCACAGTTTTTCTTTTCTCGCTCGTAATAGCGATAGTGACAGTCGTGCTCGCGTACCACATCTCGCGCGAGGAGGACATAAAAAAAGCAGAGGAGGAGGGCGAGCCTGACCTCGACTTCTGATTTCCCATTTCGCTATCGCTATGCAGCCTTCTTGATTGCGACCATCACTTTCTCTGATTTCCTGAAAACGTTCCCGAGCTTCACGCCCACGAGGATTTTCACGTTCTTGCTCTCGCTCAGGTCAACGAGCCTCTGCGTGATTATCCCGTCAAGAACGATGGCGTGGACTCCGCCCTCGCCTTCGCCGAGATTTCTTATGAGGTCGCGCACAGGAATCTCGCTCTTCAAATTCAACTGCTCGTCGTACAGCCGCGCGCGCAGGGTGTTCTCGAGTTCGTTAAGGCTGTTCATGAGCGCAGGGGGCGGCTCGCCCGCGGTTGTCGTCTCCTGCTCGGCCTGCTGGGAGGGCGTGGTCTGCAGTGTCTGCTGCACTCGCGACTGCGCCGGCTCCTTCGCGATGTCTGCTATCGTTTCCGCGCGCTCACGGCGTTCGCGCTCAGGCCGTTCGCTCTGCTCCCTCTGCCTTTTTGCGACGCCCTCGACCTGCTCTATCGGGACCCTGCTCCTCAGGCACTTGATTATCTCCTTGCGCGTGAGCTCCTCAACCTCCTTTCCGTACGGCGCGCGCGCAACGTAATCAACGTCCGCGACGTTCGTGAGCTCGCGAAGTATTATGTCGCCGCCTCTATCTCCATCAAGGAACAGCGTGACCTCCTTCTCCCTGCACAGCGCCGCGATGGTTCTCGGCACGTTCGCTCCCCCAACCGCTATCACGTTGTTTATGTCGTTCTTCAGCAGGTTCAGCACGTCCGCGCGCCCCTCCACAATCACTATCGACTCGTACGTCGCGATGTTCGGCCCGCACGGGAGTTTCTCAGGCCCGTACTCGTTTATCTCTGCAATTTTTACTTCCTGCCTCACCATGTCCGATATCTCCCTGCTTTCAGGTATCTCGTTCGCGAGAAGCGTCTTGAGCAGGTTCTTCGCCCTGTCGATGACCGCCTTCCTCTTCACGTTCCGCGTGTCCTCAATCTTCTCGACGTTTATCTTTGCGTCGCACGGCCCCACGCGGTCAACGGTCTCCAGCGCAGCTGCGAGTATGCTCGTCTCCACCATGTCAAGGCTCGACGGAAGGAGAATCCTGCCAATGCTCCTCCCGCTCCTCGCCTGTATGTCCACCTCAATCCTTCCAATCCTCCCGTTTTTCTGGAGCTCGCGCAGGTCGAGCTCGTCCCCGAGCAGGCCCTCTGTCTGCCCGAAAACAGCGCCCACGACATCGGGCTTCTCGACCATCCCGCCAATCTCCATGTTCGCGTACACGACGTATTTCACCGTGTCAATATATGTCTTAGCCATTTTTCTCACCTTCAAATTTCAATTTTGTTTTCTTTACACTTTTTTTCAAACTCCTCGAGTTTGCCTCCAATCTCCTCGAAGTTCCGCACCCCTAAAATGTAGCGGAGCCTTCTCCTGTGCTCAAGGTTCGGGCGGATGTTGCACGCCCAGAGCGCCTCCTCGACTTCCCGCGCGATCTCCTCGCCCCTCTCATCGAAGTCCGCGAGTACAACCGCCTCATCAGCGCCAGCAATTTTCTCGCACGCGGCGCGCGCCCCCATTCCCACAAGCACGATATTGTTTTTCACGCCGATTCTCTCAAGCGCTTCCCTGTCCTTTTTCCCCTCCACGAGCACAACCGCGCGGCTCTCCCCAATCTCGCGCAGCGTCCTCCTCAGCAGTTTCAGTTTATTCTTCAACTCCTGCTCGAGCAGGGAACGTTTCCTCATCAACACCAACTTCCAATTTGTCGGCTATCCGACAAATGGACCATTTGCGGCTAAGCCGCAAATTGGTCAAGCAACTTTTTTCGCGAGCCCGCGCCGCGCACGATTCGCACCTCGCACCCGAGCAACTCGCTCATTTTCCTCACGAGCTCGGCGTTCGCCCTTCCCCTCTCAGCCCTTTCTTTCACTCGAACAACAAACCTTCCGTTTCTTCGCTCAATTCGGAATTCGCGCGAGTTCGGTACTGCGTTTACTTCGACTCTCATTCTCTCAATGAAGACAGCAGAACGAGCAGGAAACTGAAACTTCGTCCGCGTGCCTGAAATTCCCGATGTGCTGTGCAATGTTGACTCCAGTTCATGGATTCGCTTATCTCCCCAAGCCATCCTTGCACAGCGGTAGTATTACTCCGCGCGGGTATATAAACTACACCTCTTCCTCCTCGGTGCATTCCTCGCACGTGAGTTTCCCAGCACTCCTACGAAGCGTATCAGAGTAATTGCCGCAACGCTCGCAAACCCCTGTGAAAATCTCGGTCGGGTGAAACCTGTGAATGTCCGCGTCCTCCTGAAGAACCTCCAATAGGCCAGGATATACCGCGAGCAGGTCGCTCTCGGTGACGATCCCCACGAGTTTTCCCTTTCCATCGACAACAGGCAGCCGCTTTATGTCCTTCCTCTTGAGCAGCATCGCCGCTTCCTCGATGTTCTTCTCCACGCCTATCGTGGTGACCGGCGAACTCATCACATCCTTCGCAGTCGTTTTCCCCGGGTCCTTCCCCTCCGCGACTATCTTGTAGGCGATGTCCCTCTCGGTTATCACCCCGCTCATCCTTCCATTGTGGGCGACTATCACCGAGCCTACCTCGTTCTTCTTGAGCGTCTTGGCTATCTCCATCACGCTGGCGCCGAGCTTCACGGTCACGACGCCGCGCGTCATGCAGTCTCCTACTCTAACGTCTGTCCTCATGGTTTCCTTATGCACGGCTAATTTTATAAACATTCGCGCGCGCCATACCCAGATACGGTAGGAGACGAGTATCCCGAAAAACTATCGCGCATGCCGATTGGCATCACTCCATCTTTTCCAAAAATTCCTTACATTTTCCTAAAACCCCATTTAAATACTCGGCTAAGCCGAGCGCGTCTTCCAGCTTTTTTCTCGTCTCGCTGCTACAATTTCCTTTTGCTAAAAATTCTCTAATGTTATCAGCTTGCGGGTAATAACTGATTGAGTTTATTCCTTGCTTTATAGTTTTCATTATTTTTTTTGCGATAACTATCAGTCCTTGGATTTCCTGCGGCGTGTAATTTCTCTCGTAGTCCCGCTCGCTTATCTCGTTCATCAATCGTAATATGTCGAGTATAATAACGTGCGGCGGCATTATCTCGCCATTAATCTTTTTTACCACCCCGGCGTGCATCTCGGTTATCTCCTTCGCCGCCTGAATGGCCTCTTCTTCGCTTACAAGAGGCGCGCCGATTCGCTCAACTTTCGTATTCCCGAATGAGGTATGCCCTTCTGCTTCGTGCAGTGCGCTCTTAATCTCTGCAAGTGAGCAATTGTTTTTACGCACGGCCGCCACCAGCACTTCGTTCATCTTTTTGAAAAGCGGGCCAAGCGCGCGCACGTTTGCCGCGTCAGTTTTTTTCGTGTCCCAACGTTTGCAGATAATAAGCCCTATTTCCTTTTCTATCTCCCTCCTTGCGCTTTCGTCAACCAACTTTCCGCGATTGTCATACTTGTTAAGCCACACGAGCGCAGGAATGCGTTCTTTTATAATCCATTCAAGATTAGCGAGTTTGACTTTCGGGCCCGGCGCTATCTTGATGCGCGCCTGGCCAGCGGGGCTCATCAGACTCTTATCGACTGGCATGTTGTTCTTACTCATTTCAGATATTTAAACACACACGCAAGGCAATCAATAGGTGTTATCCACGCCGTAAAGCCTCGCTTTTTCAAGAAAACTTTTTAAAATCCCCATCGTCGTCTCAATTTTGATAGCGTCGGCGAGCGCGCTTTCCATCAGCGAGGTTATCCCCCTCTCGCAGATTTTCAGTTTTTTGCATTTATTGATATTCGCCATGTGTTTCGGGTACTCATACTCTCTGAGTTTATTCTCTATCGTTTCTTTAATCTTTGAAACGCGATACACCAGATCTCTAAACTCCAACATTACACTCTCCGCGTCCTTCACGTTCTTTCCCATGACCATCTTTTCGTTCATCTCGTCAATTTCCTTTATACAACCCGAAGCCTCTTCCATAGCGAATTTACGCAGATCGTATATGAACATGGCAGCGTCGCTTACTTCCTCCTTTACCATTGCATCTTTTTTGCCTATGCCTGTTCCGGACATCTCCATTTTATTATCCAGAACGCGGAGCACATCTTCGAGAGTTATGTCCTCCCCAATGCCCCTTCTCAAACGCGCCGCGTTATTCGACGCTTCGATTATCGCGCTGTTGATTTCTTTAAGAAGCGCGACAAGCGCGTCCGTCGTCGTTTCGCCGACATCCATGCGGCTATAAACCACCTGCGCTATTCTCCTTTTTATGATTCTCTGCTCGTCCTTCTTGAACGCTTTGAATTCGTAATTCTTCATTTTGTCGTCGTAGAACATTTTAACAGAAGGCACGAACTCTTCGATGAACTCTCTCAAACTCTTAGTTCTGCCGACCGCTCGCCTACCGCTGGCCCCAGGTGGTTTTTGCATCACTTTTTCCATGCATACTTTTACTCACTTCAAATATTTAAACCCGCATGCAGCAATTCATTTATGGCTTTCGGTCGGTACGCGAAGGGCGCGCGCGGTGAGCGCGAGCTCATCAACACGTTTTCAGGGCGCGGGTTTTCCGTAATCCGCGCGGCAGGCAGCGGTGTCTCCTCCCTTTCTCCAGACCTTCTGGTTTTCAAAAAGGGCGTGCAGTACGCGTTCGAGTGCAAGGCGTGGGACACCGGAAGCATAGGGATTGAGAAGGAGAAGTTCCTCGCGCTCAAAAAATGGGAGGAGAACACAGGAATAACGACATTCATCGCTTGGAGGCTCTCGCGAATAGGCTGGAAGTTCATGTACCTCTCTGAACTTGAGGAACAGGAAAAAAATTTCACTGTAACGAAGAAGCGCGCGCTGGAGATAGACAGGAAACTGGAGGACATCATCCGCTGATTACTCGCTAATTTTTATATTCTGGGGGTCGAACGCGCGCGCCTCAAGCGACATCGAGAGTTCAAGCGCGCGCCTGAAAACGCCGTGGAAAAGAGGGACGAAAAGAGGCAGTGAGGAGAACACACTCCTGAACTCGTGCCCGCGCGACGCCTGCGCTATCTTTATCCTCTCAGCCTCCCTCTGCAAAACAGAAATGAAGCGGATTGAGGTGGTGAGCGCGAACGCGAGCGTTTTTGGGAATTTGAAAAACACGAGCGCGCGAAGGAGCTTTTTGAGTTCGGTGGTGTAGATGAGGAGAAAAGTGAGCGCGGCCAAATCGAACAAAATAATCGCACGCACAATACCATAAACAATTCCCTCTCTCGTGAAAAACGCGTGAATTATTATCGGAAGGAGGATTATCACCCAGAAAAACTTCAACTCGCTGAACATCTCGAACAAGGAAATTTTAGAGGAGAAATACAACAAAACAACAAAAACAAAAACTGAAAATGCGACATCCGCCCTTGGGAAAATGAGGAGCGCGCCAACAAAGAGCACAAGAAAAATCATCTTCAATCGCGCATCAGCCGAGTGGACGAACGTTGAATTATCCTTATACGCGAGCATCTCATCATCTCATTTTTTAGTTTTCCTTTTCAATTCGCAGGGCACTTTCAAACCCAATTTCGCAATCACGCTATTCGACAGCGCGCGCCTCGCGCCCGCATCGAGAGCAATTTTTCCCTCATTCAAAACGATTATCCTGTCCGCGTATTCGAGGAGGAGTTCAGAGTCGTGCTCGACGACGATTACCGTTTTTCCCTTTTCGTTCGCGCGCCTCAGGATTTCATAAATTTCAACAGCGCCCCTCTGCTCCATGTTCGAGACCGGCTCGTCGAGCGCGAATATTTTCTGGTCCATCGCGAGAACGCACGCGAGCGCGAGTTTCTGCTTCTGCCCTCCCGAAAGATTGTTCGGATCTTCATTGATGCGCTCCGCCAACCCAACTGCGCGCAGCGCCTCTCTCACGCGCGCCTCAGTCTCCTCGCGCGGCACGCCGATATTCTCCAATCCAAACGCGACCTCGTCCCTGACTTTCAACGAGAATATCTGCGAGTCTGGGTCCTGAAAAACAATCCCCACATCGCGCGCGAGTTGCGGCACTCTTGTCTCGCGGGTGTCTCTTCCAAAAATCTTCACTTCTCCTTCAAAATTTCCCTTTATCATGTGCGGGATTATCCCGTTCAGCGTGAGCAGCAGCGTGGTCTTCCCTGAGCCCACAGGACCCATTATTCCAACGAACTCCCCAGCGCGTATTTTCAAATCTACCTCATCAAGAACGCGCTCCTTTCGATAGGAGAATGAAAGCCCAGAAATCTCTATCATGCGACAGCCTCACTGGTACACGAGCTGCCCGTACCTCTCGACGAACCCGAACCTGAACGCGATGAGCCACGCAATCAACATCTCAACGAGCCCCTGGACAGCGTTCCAGCCGAAAATTATGTACCACGGGAACGCGTCCATCGCCGCCTCTGTGCTCATCCCGAAGAAAATCGGAATTGCGTAGTAGTAGTTGCTCACAACAGTAGCAATGCCGCGAACGAAAATCGCGAGGAGAAGGGTGAGAATCATAACATCCGAGCGCGCGAGCAGCGTCATGTTCGCCCCGCCTGCCTTGTTCCAGAGGTGCGCGAGAAGCACAGACCAGCCCGCGAGAACGATTATCGGCAGCAGGCCCAGCACCAACTTATCCTTTACCACGCCGGTTACAATCGGGGAAGAACCCACTGTTCCAGCAAGTATGAGCGCAACTATTGCGAGCGCGATGCTGCCCACGACAACGAGCACGACGTCGAAGATGTGGTATTTTCTTCCCATCAAAATTATCATCAGCCCAGGCACGAGGACCATCGGGAGCGTGGCTGCGAACTTCATGCTCGCGCCTATCCAGTCCCCATTAAGAAGCGTTATGAGAAGCGCGATGAGAACCGCAACGTAAAGCGAGGACTCAAACCCTAGAACGAAGAACGCGAGCAGGATAGGGACCGCGACCAGATCTACGTACATGAAGCCAGTGATTGCGCGCGAAATCCCCAGAACATCATGAGTCAGTTGAAACACCGCGCCCAGCGCGGCAAGGAGCGCGATAGCCATCAGCTGGTACGTTTTAAGCGCCATTCTTCTACCTCTTTCTCTTGCGCCTATTTCTCTTAGCACTCTTTTAAACTTATTTACTCAAAAACGAGTATTGCTCTTTTCGCCTCCTTCTTCTCTTTTTTCGTAAGAAAGATGTTTGAACGCACCAGTTCCCGTGATTCTGTCTCTCGAGACGCGGACCTCTCCAATCTTTGTGCTGAACTCGATGCCTACAATCTTTCCCTCCTCAACATCTCGCAGATAGAGATATCTCAATTGTGTCTTACACTTATTTGCAGTAGTTGCGATTCCATTTAGTGCGTCCTCTGCGAGTTTTTTGTCATCAAACAACTCGAGAAAAATCTTTCTGAGTTCATCAACCTCCTGGCTGGTGGCAAGTTTTTCTGAGCCCCATAGAATGAATATCTGTTCAGGCGCAAGCTCTGCTTGCTCAGATTCTCTCCTTGTTCCGAATCTCATCTCTGAGAATGGCTTAAAGCCCCTTGGACGCCACTCAGGGTCATACCCAAGAAAACCATCTTTTACCACTGCTTTATATGTTCCACTTTTGGTGAGAATATAAAACGCCACTTTCCCCTCACCTATTCTGACTGGACTTTAAAAAATTGACCTAACTTTTTTTGCGGATTTTTGCGCTCATGACGAGGTTTAGCGCTTTTTCTGCTCCCTATTTGTTCTACATAACTTTATAATTTAATTTAAGAGATAGATT